>CAYZYD010000312.1:0-5597 GCA_964482505.1 uncultured Planctomycetia bacterium
CCAAAGTCATCCGGCACGAGAGTGAAGCACTAGCCCGCTGCTTGGTCGATAACTTTTTTTAGGGAAGACACGCCATGGAGCTGGTTGAAACGCGAACCCTGACTCATAAGCAAGGGCTTCATGCGCGTGCCTCGACAAAATTTGTAGAGATTGCTCAGCAATTCAAATCGGAGGTCTTTGTCTCTAAGGACGACCATGAGGTTGACGGAAAGAGCGTGTTAGGGATCTTGACGCTCGGTGTTGAACTCGGGCAGGATCTAACTCTGAGAATTGCGGGTCCCGACGCGGACCAAGCGATGAAAGCTCTTCTGGACCTGATCGAGCGTGACTTCGACGGTATCTAATCTGCTCTGGCTTGACCCGATACTGCGAAAGCCTAAGTCGCTCGCTAACCGACCGTGCCCAAAGTGCGAATTACGACTTCTCAAGACGCGGTTCATGCATAATGCAGAGCTAATGTGCCCAACCTTCGGGTTGGGGTCCCCGATATTGGAGAGCGACCGTATGGGCGCGCCTCCCGTTTTACCGCACTGATTCCGCGGGCCACCGCGTCCGTCCGGACCAAGGACTCGGATCGAAAGGAGCGACCTGGATGCAACTCAAGAAGGGTATTCCGGTGTCGCCGGGAATCGCGGTGGGGCAGGTCTTTGTGCTCGACACCGAGGAAATCCGAATCCCGCAGCGGTTTATCGAAAAGGACAACGTCGATTCGGAGATCGCGCGTTTTGACGAGGCGACCGGGCTCGCTCGTAAGCGTCTCGAACGCGAAATCGTCAAAGTGGGGGAGAAGGTTGGAGTCGGCGGTCAGATCCTCGAGATTCACCGACAGCTCCTCTCAGATCCGGTCCTGATCGGGGATATCCATGTCGGGATCCGGGAGAATCAGTACACCGCCGAGTATTCGGTCTCACGCGTTATCAACCGCTACGTTAAGAAGTTTAAGAAGCTCGAATCGCCGATGATTCAAGAGCGTATTCACGATCTCATCGACGTCGAGCGTCTCGTCTTGAGTACCCTGCTCGGCAGTAAGCTCGAATCGCTCGACACGCTCGAGGAACCCGTGGTGCTCGTCGCCCACAACCTGACGCCCGCCCAGACCGCTTCGCTCGATCCAAAGAGCATTTTGGGGTTCGCTACCGACGTCGGTGGAAAGACTTCGCATACGGCGATCGTGGCCCGGGCCCTCAAGATCCCGGCGGTGGTGGCGATCGACGGTATCTCGACGACTGCCCTCGGCGGCGACACGCTGATTATCGACGGGCTCCGGGGGGTCGTCATACTCGACCCCGACCCGAAGACGATCGAAGACTACCGTCAAAAGGCGAAAGATATCGAACGGACCGCACGCAGACTGCGCAAGCAGACCCGGCTACCCTCGCAAAGCCTCGATGGGTATGAGATCGATGTGCAAGCCAATATCGAGCTTCCTCAGGAGGTTCACGCCGCCGTCGATCTCGGTGCTTCCGGTATTGGTCTGTTTCGGACCGAGTTCATCCATCTCAGTGCTCCCCGACCCGACGAAGAGCTGCACTTCAAACAGTACCGGCAAGTTCTCAAGGAGGTTGGGGACGAGCAAGTCGTCACCCTACGAACGCTCGATCTTGGGGGCGATAAGAGCGACCCGACCTACAAACATGTCGAGGAGAATCCCTACCTCGGTTGCCGATCGATCCGCTATTGTTTGGCCCATCCCGAGATCTTCCGAGCGCAGCTCCGGGCGATCTTTCGAGCTTCAGTCTTTGGCCGCGTGCGCTTGATGTTGCCGATGGTGGGGTCGCTCGACGAGTTTGAGCAGGCGTTGGTTTTCATCGAAGAAACCAAGGATGAGCTCGAGCGCGAAGGCGTGAAGATCGAGGGGGAGATACCAATCGGGGTCATGGTTGAGCTCCCCTCACTTGCCGTGATCGCCGATCTGATCGCGCCCAAGGTCGACTTCTTTAGTGTGGGCACGAATGATTTGGTTCAGTATACGCTGGCCGTCGATCGCGGAAATGAGCAGGTGGCGGATCTTTACGATCCCGCGCACCCAGCGGTCTTACGGCTGCTCGTCGACACGCTGCGAGCGGGACGCGAAGCAAACATCCCCGTGTCGATTTGTGGGGAGATGGCGGGCGAGACGATTTTTTTGCCGCTTCTCCTCGGGCTCGGCTTTCGCTCATTGAGCGTCAACCCCCAGACGATTCCCGAGGTCAAATCTGCGATACGATCGATCAGTATTCACGATGCGATCGAGCTCGCCCGAGAATGTCTCAACCTGCCCGATGGCCGAGAGATCGAGAGTCGCCTCCTCGGCTGGCAAGAGCGGGTTCGGGTGTCGTGAACTGGTGCTCCGGTCGGAGGATTCGAGCCACAGAGTTATCGGTCGATCCCCGGCGACTCGAGGCAACTCGGAAAGTCTTCCGGCCGAGCCTCGCGAAGTCAGAGCCCCTGCTGAGGCGGCGAGAGCGACATAAGGCCTCAGGGTCCTCTGGTGACTCAGATCTTCCTATCCAGGCGAAAGTACTTTCTTGGGCCTCGGGTCGCGTCGCTGTCGGCAATATTTTCTGACCCCAATCGCCATTTCGTTGCTCTGGGGAGAGACGAGTGGTTGACCTTATAGGAAGGTGCTCGTGTTAAGTAGCGCCAGTATCTAAGCGGTGGGGTTCCCTAGCATGGGCACGCTTCGCTGACTCAATGTGTTAGTTCGGCAATTGCTTCCGCCTCAATTTGACGGTTCCCGCGCAGCCAGAATATACTTCGTGGGGTATTCATCAAGTTGGTGCACCCCGCCGCAATCGGCTCCCGTTTTCGGTGTTGTCTCCGGCGCTTACATTGTCTCGGTCCTTTTTGCTGACACAGTTCCAGAGGCTGAGACATGTCCTGTGGCTTAGAAAAGTCGCGGGGCGAAGACAGAGGCTAAACCAGGGTTCGCTAACAACAATTGGTTCATCAGGGGTTGGATCGACTTATGTTTAAAAAGAAGAATTCAGTTGTCGGTCTCGACATCGGAAGTAGCGAAATCAAGGCGGTCGAGCTCACCGACTTTGGCGAATCGGTCAAGATCACAGGGTTTGGCTGCACTCGGATTCAACCCGGAGACGATCTCTCGGTCGCGATCGCTCAGGTACTTCAGACTTCGGGGATTAAGTCGAAGCGAGTGGTGACCTCCGTGTCGGGCCGCTCGGTAATCGTACGCTACATCACGCTTCCCTACATGAGCGAAGAAGAGCTCAAGAGCGCACTCAGGTTCGAAGCGGACAAGTACATTCCTTTTGAGATCGACGAAGTCATGATCGACGGTCAGAAGCTCGAAGACGTCGAGACGACTGGGATGCCTGATAAGGAGATTCGAGTTCTCCTCTGCGCGGCCAAGAAGGATCTAGTCCAGGAGCATATCCATCTGATTCAGGAAGCCGGTTTGACCCCGGTCGCGATCGATGTCGATTCGTTTGCGCTCGGTAACGCTTTCGACTTACACATACAGAACAGCCCTCGCGTGGACGACGAGGACAAGGTAGTAGCGCTCGTCGATGTAGGAGCGTCCAAAACCAACGTCAACATTTTGCGCGGGAGTGTCACTTGCTTCTCGCGCGAGGTTTACCTGGGGGGGGACGAGCTCACCGAAGCGATTGCTCGCCAGACTCATATCGAGGAAATCGAGGCGGAGGAACTGAAGCGAGATCCCGCCGACCGTGAGGAAGAAGTGCGGTCGGCGATCAGCCAAACGCTCGACGACCTCGCCAACGAGATCCACCTCTCCTTTGATTATTTCGAGAATCAATTCGATCGCGAAGTCAACGAGGTCTACGTCTCGGGCGGCTGTATTGATACGCCCGGACTGAGAGAGGCCTTCGAGAGAGTCTTTGAGCGTTCAGTTAGAACTTGGGATCCGACCGAGAATATGGAGCTCAAAGGAGACCGTATCACCGTGGAAGAGCTCAAAGCTCGCGCTCCCCAATTGCCGATTGCGATCGGCCTCGGCGCTCGCATTCTGAGTTTAGATTAGTCAAACAGAGAACACGCTGAAAGGCAGAGCCTTGATCAATATCAACCTCCTACCCGTCGAGCTGCAGAAAGCGGCCAAGACTCCGCGGATGATCTTCTTCGCGGTGATCGGCGGCGTATCTGTGGTGATGACTCTAGGGTTTGGTGTCCTCTGGCTCTGGATGAGCGTCCGCGGAGTGGAGCGGCAAGTCGAGAGTCGACGGATCGAAGTACGAGCGCTCGAAGAAGAGGCGCGCGAAGTTGACCGTCTCAACGAAGACATTGCTCTATACAAAGATCGCGAGAAAGCGATCATCGAGATCAAGTCGCGACGAATTTTTTGGGGGCTCAAACTCTATCAGCTGATGATCTCCACGCCTTCGGAGATTTGGATTACTAGCCTCGATCTCGACATGCTCGAGCAGAATGAGCACAAATGGGAGGAGGGAAAGATCCAGGACGGCGGCACCCTTTCCATGAAGGTCTACGCCAAGGGAACCGACGTCACGAGATTAACGAGTTACCGCTCCCGACTCGAAGGGGATCGCCGCTTTTACGAAAGCCTAATCCTCGATGATAGTGTCTTCCCGGATAACTTCTTCGGGAGTTTCCTCGCCTACTATCCGATCGAATACTCAAATGTCTTCCTCGACGGTTATGAAGATCCCAACTGCCTATACCACAATTTGAAGGTTGCCCTCGAACCCCGCTTTGAGAAGCCCGGGTCGGACAAAGGGAAAAAGGCAGATCCAAAGAAGAAAAAGAAATAGGGGGCGCTGACTGATGAAGCTCACCCAAAGTCAACAGTTTAAAGTCGTGATCGCAGTCTTTGCCCTCGTTTTTATCGGAGAGGGTGTGTTTGCCTACTTCTGCTGGAATCGTCGGACTGAGGCTCTCGCCGAGCTCGAAAAACTCGATCGGCAGGAGTCGGCGGCCCAGGCCAAGAAGTCGCAGATTACCAACCTAAAGAACAACGCTCGCGAACTTCAGGCGATCATCGAAGAGTACGTTCAAATTCTTCCTACGGAAGACGAAGTGGGTTACGACGATTTCGTTGAGGACATCGACGCGTTTGCCAAGCGAGGCAGTTTGAGTATCGCAAGCGCGGTCGCGATTGAAGAAGTGAAGAAGAAGAAGCGTCGCGGCAAGAAGGATGCACCGGTCAAGGAGGCGAATTTCGTCAAGCACAAGTACCGGTTCCAACTCGAGGGGACCTTTCGCGGGTTCTTACAATTCTTAACCTATGTCGAAAACCACTCTCGATTCCTCCAGGTCGAAGACTTTTCCATTCGGCCGGCGGGGCAAGATCGGGAGAATAGCGGTCGCACCGAGAAACACCTCGCGGCAGTTTCTGCGGCGGAGAATCCGATCAAAGACATCACAGTCGAGATCTCGACCTATACCTACTCCAAAGAGAAGGCTGCGAGCGAAGGAGCGAAGAAGTGAAGCCCCTGACATTGTTCTTCCTAGCCCTTTTCTGGCTGGCGGGTGCACCTGCGCTCTGGGCGCAAGCGGCGGCCACCGAAGAGGCAAGTGAAGCGGTCGAGGAGGAAAAGGCGCGCAAGATCCGGGAGCTTGAGCGTCGGGTTAAACAAAACATCCAACGGCTTCGCAGGGGGGATGACATCGCGGTC
>CAYZYD010000313.1:0-5593 GCA_964482505.1 uncultured Planctomycetia bacterium
CCGAGCCCCAGCCGACTTCTTCGCCGCTACCGAGCCGCCTCCGACTTCTCAGGCACCAGGGCGCGAACTTCGCTCTTGATACTTCGAACCAACTCTCGCAAGAGTGGCAGCTCCTCGCGAATTTGCTGAAGCGTGTTCTTGTCACGAGGATTGGGCCGAGAAGCGGGTTGGCTCGTCGCGCTCGAATTAGTAACAACTCCAAATCCCCACACGGTCCTCCCCGTCGACCCAGTCACCCCATCAACCTTTAGCTCTTTCTGGGTCTCGATTCTCTTCGGCAACGAAGGAAGGTCTTGTTTGAGTCCCAGTTGACTCAAAGGCTCGGGATACCGCGAGCCCCAGGCTTGGCTCTCTCTCAACTCCTCCACAAGGGCTTGACGGTCTTTAGCACTGAGTTCGCCGATCATTCCGTTGATCAGCTCGGCGACATCTGAGTCCGCGAGTGCCATCGGCTCAACCGCAAGTGCATTCTGTCTATCCCAGGGGCTCTCACCCAAACGCCCGCTACCGCCTCCCGAAGGTTGCGTGCTCGGACTAGGAAGTGCCTCGCGGGGGTGGGGAGGTGATTCACTCGTCGAACCTGCTCCGCTGCGGCGGGTTCGGCCCTGCTCTTGCCGCCGTTCCAAGCGTTGACCGAGCTCACTCACAATCCGCTCCGTGCGTTCGACCTGGTACTCGAGTCGCGCTTGGAGCTGCTTCATCGACTGAATGATATGCCGTGCTCGGCGGAGCTTCTGTTGATGCTCTCGCCTGAGATCGAGTTCGCGGCGCTGGAACGCAAAGCGCGTTTCGTGCTGTTCGTACTCGAACTTGCGAATTCGCTCCCGCAAGCGAGCTTCGTGATCGCGCCTTTCCGCCTCGAGTTTGCGAATTGATTCCTCAAGATCCCGAAGCTCACCCGAGTCCTCAGCCTCCGCCGCATCGCGGCGAGCCTGGAGATCCTCGAGCCGCTCTTCAAAACGTTCGAGGCCCAATTCAAGTTCAGCGTCAACCCGTTCCTGCTCGTGTTCGAGGCGCTCGATATGACGCTCGGACTCCTGCTCCGCCTGCTCGTACTGGAATTCCAGTGTCTCCTCGAGCTCTTGATACCAGAGTTCAGCCTCTTCGAGCGCGAATTCGGCGAGCAGCTCCCCACGAGCTCGAGCCTCTTCGAACAGAGCTGCCGATTGTTGAAACGCAGCAACCCCCCCACTCCCAACCGATCTCGGGAGAGACTCTTCGAGCGCTTTCAACCAAACCGTGAGATCTTCCGCTTCGAGCCTAAAGCTCTGGCTCGCCCGCTGGAGGCGCGCGAACTCGGGATGTTCTCTCGAACCTCGATCCGCCCGTAGAGCGTCACTTCGGGCGTCCTCAGCAACCCGGGCCGCGTCAGCCGCGGCGGCTTCGCGTTGAACCTCTAGCGCGGGCCGTTTCCTTCTTTTCATTTTCCTCTTATTGTTCGGATCGTACCCAGGCCCGGTAGGATTTGATCGGATCCCACCGTAAGACGAACGCGGCTTCGCCTCGATCGCGCGACGCTCGACTTTCATTCGAGCGAGTTGCGCTTCGAGGGCTGCGACCTGTTCGCGAAGACCCATGATTTCGGCTTCAGTCCTCGCGACTCCGCTTCCGCCGCTTCGACGCAATTCTCGCTCGGTCTCGCGCATCTGCCCCGTGACCGAGTCGAGGGTCCAGACCGACTTCCCGATTTCGATGCGCGCTCCCTCGAGGCTTCGCTTGAGGACGACTTGGCTACCCTCTTCGGTTGGTGCGAGCCGCACCATCCAGAAAACCGTCCCGCTCTTCGGATCTTTGCCTGTCGCGGTCCACCAGCCGTTCTGAGTCACGATCTCGATCGCGCAGTCGACATCGCGACTCGCTGACGTCGCTCCGACTAGTGGATGCCGGAAGAAGAAGAGACAGAAGGCGGCGAGGCCGAGGTAGAGACCAATGGTCACCGGTCTAAAGAAGCGCGCCCGCCGACGCGGCGCCTGAGAGTCGAGGATCATGCGGATTCTCCGTTCCAACTTAAAACCGGGTCCGTGGCCCGCGCTGACCCAAACGGGCAACCGCGGATTGAGAGCGATCTGGCCGAGGATGCGGGCGTAGCGAGTCGGTCGGATGCCCGATTCGACGACCGCTCGGTCGGCGACAATTTCAGAGAGCGCCGCCTCGCGTCGCGTCAGTGATCGCACCAAGGGGTGGGGCCAAAAGAATGCCGAAACAAAACTGAGCAGGGTTCGCCAGCCGGGATCGCGCGACTTGAGATGCGCGAGTTCGTGGATGATGAGGGGCCGCACTTCGTGGAATTCGATCTCGCGTTCCCAGGTCGCCGGCACGACGACGACCGAACGCAGGATCCCCATCGCAAAGGGCGTGGCGATGTCGGGGTGAGCAAACAGCCCGATCGGTCGCCTGAACTTCAGCTCGTGCGCGACCTCATGGACTCGATACTCAAACTCGGGCGTCACGGGCAACAGATGACTTTTTAGTTCACGAAGCCGGCGGAGGCTTCGCAAGCAGCGGCTGATCCCAAAGAACACTCCAAGAAGCCAGAGGGCGACCATTCCGAGGATCGCCCGGCGTAAGGAGTCATTCGATTCAGAGTGCGAAACTCGCAGAACTTTTGCTGCGGGGCTGGCGGGCACTGCGGACAATCGACTCTCGGGAGGTCGAGCTGGCTCCGCCGCTTCACTCGCCAGACGAGTCTCGACGCGAGCGATCGAAGCTCTGCTCTCCGATTCGCGCAGAGTTGCACTAAGAGACTCGGGGACAAGGTCACGGATATCGTTCGACTCGGAAACGAGCCCGAGAGCTTCGTCGTCGAGTGGCGTCGACTCCGCCAGCCTCGTCGGAACCGGCGTCTCGGATCCCGACTCGGGTTCGAATCGATCGACCGGGTCGCGCCGCTCCCAACCGTGCAACTGGCTTGCGAGCTCGGACCCGCTGGTCGGCTCCGGCTGGTTGGACCGAATCTCATAAACCCGCGTCTCCCGGGGCAGATCGATCAAAGCTCGATCGGGTTCGACGGCGAGAAACCCGAGGACGAGCAACAGCGGTGAGGTCGCGAGACCCAATCGAATGAGGCGGCGCTCGAACCGGAAGGCCTGCAGTCGAAAGAGAAGCCGAGTCATCACCAGCGGGATCGCAAGCCAGAGGGTGAGAACCCAGATCGCATTGACCCACGCCTCCCAGGAGTCGACCGCAGATAGCGCGCCGCTCATGCCTCCTCCTCTCGGTCATCGATCGAAGCGAGGAGTTCTCGAATACGCTCGGCTTCGGCCGGTTTGAGACCTTCGCCGAGCAAGTGGCTGACGAGTTCGGACGGGGAGTCGTCGAAGAGCGTTGAGATCAAGTGCTGAACGCGAGCCCGGGTATGTTCTTCGCGGGAGATCAGCGGTTCAAACCGGTGGGCTCGGCCTTCCGCGGTATGCGTAAGGTACTCGCGTTTCTCGAGGTTGCGCAGGGTCGAGAGCACCGTCGTATAGGCGAGTTGGCGGTGCGATAGCGCTTCGTGAACTTCGCTGGCCGTGGCACTCCCCCGATTCCAAATCACTTCCATCACTTGAAGCTGCAGTTCTCCGAGCAAATTGCCTCCCTTCGCGCCGACTACTATACCCATAGTACTATAGGCTACGTAGAAAAACCTTGGAATGAGGCCAAGTCATTTATATTCCTATACTTTGGATTGAGAGCCTCGGCGGTTGCCGCACTCTGCGCGACACCAACAGCCAGCGACGTGGTCGTTGACGAGCCCGACGGACTGCATGAAGGCGTAAAGGGTCGTCGGGCCGACAAACCGAAAGCCCCGCCCTTTCAATTCGCGACTCAGACGCTCGGAGGTTGGCGTTGAGGCGAGCTTCCGCAGAGTCTCGTAAGTCATCTCGGTGGGACGTTCTGCCGCCGGTGGTTGATAGCCTTCGAAAAATTGCGCGAGCGATCCAAATTCGCGCACGATCTCCAGAGCGCAGCGCGCATTGTTGATCGTCGCTTCGATCTTCCCTCGGTGACGAACGATCCCGGCGTCGGCCAAGAGTCGATCGATAGAACGACGATTAAAGCGGGCGACTCGCTCGATCTCAAACCCGGCAAACGCGGTCCGGAAGTTTTCGCGCTTGCGCAGAATCGTCAGCCAACTCAATCCCGACTGAAATCCCTCGAGGGCGAGCTTCTCAAAGAGTTGGTGGTCTTCACTCCCGTAACGTCCCCACTCGATATCGTGGTACTCCGCGTAGTCGGCGTGTTCCCCTACCCACCAGCAGCGTCGTCGACCGTCTTCACCAGTCACTAAACCCAGTGCTTCTCGCGTCAACGCAGCGCCACCGCCTCCCCGTCGCTACCGAATCAACCCACCCTCAAAGTTCCAGGGGACGAGCGGCCACCAGACGACGAAGGCTCGGCCGATCAAATTCGTCTGACGAATCGGTTGGGGAAAGTACCGCGAGTCACTGCTCGAAGAGCTATTGTCTCCCATCGCAAAGAAGGCGTCGTCGGGGATCGGATAGGGAGTCATAGTCGCGTTGCGAGGTCGCGGATTGCCAGAACTTGTGTAGTGAATATCGCGGTAGAGCCGAATGCGCTCGACTGCTCCCGAGATTCCGCGGGTCGAAAAGGCGACCTGGGTCGGATGGCCTTGTGATCCATCGTCAAGCACTGCGTCGAGCGTCGCACTGAGGACCAAATCTCCGTCGAGACGGAGATAGAGCGCGAGATCGGAACGGAAGAAGTCGACTGAGAAGCGCTCTCCGACCTTGAGTTCAAACTCACCGAGTTCGGCGAGTTCGATCGGTCCATTCTCGGAACTCGACCCGAAGAGTTTCGCAGCCCCAGCCCGACCGACCGGAAGCTCGGCCCAATAGCGCTTGGGGCCGTGTTCGAGTCCGATTTGAAACACCCCGCTCCCCGATTCAAAGTTGACCTCGGCCTCGATCCGAACGTCGCGCACAAACTGATCGACCGGATTATTGAGGTGCGAATAACCCAGAGTCCTTTTCCCTAAGGAACAGTTGTAGGGATTTCGGTTGAGGATCGATCGCCCCCAGCGCGCCGTCCCCTCGGTGTCACTCGAAAATTGATACCGCAGCTCGGAGCCGTCCTCCTCCGCCTGAGAGGTCAGTCCTTGAGTGATCCAAGCCGACTGTACTGCTCCGACCTCTCGACTCCCGCTGTCGTAGATTGAGAACCAAACTTCGTCTTGCACGGAGACCGGTTTGCGTTCGACCTCACCGTCGATCCAAATGTCACCGGCGCGCACTTGGATCGTCTCCCCGGGTAGTCCGACGAGCCGCTTGATATAGTCCTTCTGCTTGTTGAAGTGAAAGACGATCACTTCCCAACGCTTGGGCTGACGCCAGACGTAGGCGAACTTATTGACGAGTATCTTGTGTCCCCCGCGGACGTCACCAAAGCGCAAGAAGCGCAGCACTCCTCCGAGAAAGCGATTTCGGGTGGGCACAGGATAGAAGACCTGCTGGTAAGACTGCTGGGTCGAGGGGCAGAAGCAATCGGGGATCAGGGCCGCTAGGTCACGCTGCGTGTAGTACTTGGGGTCCCCTCGAAACTGGGGGGGGGGGGGGGGGGGGGGGGGGGGGGGGGGGGGGGGGGGGGGGGGGGG
>CAYZYD010000314.1:0-5588 GCA_964482505.1 uncultured Planctomycetia bacterium
GGGAGGTCGAGGGCCGGCGATTCTTGCTCGAACTTTTCGAACAGGACACTAGGCTCACTCCGGGAGAACGAGCCTCAGCGGAAATCGAGCGGACTATCCGCGAACCGCACTGACCTCGCGGCGGCGTTCGCGAATCGCTTCGAGGAGATCGGCCGCGGTCTGAAAGCGGTCCTCGGCGTTGACCGCCATCATGCGGTCGACGAGTCGCTCGATCGCGTCGGGGACCTCGGGACGGATCTCCCGAACCCCCTTTTTGATCCCGTCGACGGCTTTCATCATGATCATGATCGGGCTCGCTCCTTGAAACGGAACGCGTCCGCTGAGCATGCGGTAGAGAGTCACGCCGAGACTGTAGATATCGGCCCGGTGATCCGCTTCGCGGAAGTCGCGAGCCTGTTCGGGAGCCATGTAATGCGGAGTACCGAGGATCGATCCCGTGTGGGTGATATTGGTGCTGCCGTCGGCGAGAGTCTTCGCGAGGCCGAGATCGGCAAGCTTCGCATTACCGGCCGAGGTCAGCATGATGTTCTCGGGCTTGATATCACGGTGCACGATCCCTTTGGAGTGCGCGTGCTCAAGCGCCGACGTGACCTGCTCGGTGATCTCGAGCGAGCGGGTGATCGAGAGGCGCTTCTCGCGACGCAGACAATCGGCGAGGTTCTCTCCGTCGATGAGCTCCATCGACATAAAGAAGATCCCGCTGTGTTCCCCGGCGTCGTAGATTTGAATGATATTGGGATGGCTCAATTCGGCCGCGGCTCGCGACTCGAGGAGAAACCGCTTGACGAAGACTTCGTCCTCGGCGAGATCCGAAGCGAGCACCTTAAGCGCCGTGGTCCGACCGAGGTTGAGCTGCGTCGCCCGGTAGACCGTCCCCATCCCCCCCGAGGCGATTCGCCCAGTAATCTCGTAACCTGCGACCTTCTTGCCGATGAGGTTCTCTTCCTCACGGACACGTTTTCGCTGGGAACGCAAACTCTTGGTGGCGAGCGACCCGGTCGAATCCGAGCGCTCTTCGGCGCCGGCGGGCTTGGTCACATAGACAAGCTCACCGCTGCAAACATTGCAGAGGTAGGAATTCTTGCTGTCGTATTCTTTGACTTTGACGATCACTTCGCAACCGGGGCAACCGAGGTAGAGCTCACCGAGCTGCGACAGCGTGACCTTGAGCTCTTCGAGGCCGATAATTCCGCGAGAGACGAGCACGTTGCCCAGCGAAGTCTCTGTTCCTCCGTCGGCGAGCTCCTCCCGAATTTTGATGGCCTCTCGAATCTCGGCCAGCGAGGCAAGTTTGCGTTTGACAAGTTCTTGCCCGAGGCGAAGAGTCGAGTCGTGGTTCATAGGAGGAGCTCCGAAGTGCGTGCCTGAGCGGAGGCGTCCTTCGGAAGCGCGCTCCGTCAGATGAGTTCGAGAATGCGATCGACATTTACATGATCGACCACAAGGCTCTGAACAATTGAGATCTTCTCCTCATCTGTCGGCTGAATACGCAGCGGCATGTCGTGAATCTTGCTCGCAACCGTGTAAGAGTCGTCTTCGGCCAGAAAGGTCGGGATTCCCGACTTCTCGAGAAGCTCGACGATCGTCGGGTGCGGCCGCTGGGCTCCAGAGAGCACGAGACCCGCGATGTTGCTCGCTCCGCTCGCAGCCGCTGCACATACCGTGACAACGATATCCTCACGGTCTCCAGGCGTGATTATCAGAACTCCCGCGGTGAAATAGGGAATCGCGCGGTGCGGTGTCATCGCCCCGACTCGAACTCGGTGAACGACGCGCGCGGCATTCTGGTGGTTCGCGATCATCTCACCCTTGAGATGCTGGGTCGCTTCGAGAAACCTGAAGGTGGCAAGCCGCGGATCTTTGGGAATCACCCCGAGGAGCTCGAGCCCCCACCGCTCGAGTTGCGAAGCCGCGTAGGGCCGATAGGACTCGAGCATGTCGCTCGGTACTTGATTGACGACCACACCGATCGTGTCGACGCCTTGAGCCTTGAAGTACTCCGAATTGAGAAGCGCGCTGTCGAATGGGTTATTCGACATCACCCCGTACTCGACCACAAGCAGGGCTCGGCAGCCGAGCATCTTCGCGATCCGAGCATTGGAGAGCCCGAGGCAAGCGCCGAGCGTCGCACTGCCGCTGCCTTCGACCACGACCGCGTCTCTCCCCTCGCTGACCCGGTCGTAGGACTCTTGAATCTTGACGAGCATCTTTTCACTCTCGGCTTCGGAGACTTGCGGCCAGTTGGCGCTTCCGAGGGTGACCGGACACATGTCCTTGATGTTTTCGTGCACCGCGTGAAGCTTCTCGACCAGCATCGCATCGAGATCGATGCCGTCGCGTCCAGCCCGCACCCGAGCCACGCCGACCGGCTTGATAAACCCGACCTTTTTGAACGACTGACTAAATTCGCTGACAATCCCGAGCGTGACGAGAGTCTTCCCACCCGATTCTCCGAGCGAAGTGATAAACAGCGGCTTTTTCACGACAGGGGTCCATTCTGATTCTTGAGGGGCAAGCGATCTCGGGAGGGTCGCACCGCTTGCGCCGCACTAACTCCAGCGTCGCGGGGCAGTGCATAAACTTGAAACGTATCAGCGAAGGAACTCGGCGAGAATCCGCCGCGACAATTCACCTCGGGCCGCGGTGCTGATCCAGCGGCTCTCGAGAGTAATGGGAGCCGACGCGTCAGACGATTCTACTCCGAATCGAAACGGAGTCAGCTCCACTTGGAGACGGTCCCGGGGCAAGAGCTCGCGGATTCGCTCACCCCACTCGACGAGCACCACGCTACTTCGGAGCCAGTCGTCCCAGCCCTGGAGCAGGAGTTCCTCGGGATCCTCAAGCCGGTAGGCGTCTAGGTGGTAGATCGGTCGCAGGCCGGGGTGGATTCGAATCAGCGAAAAGGTCGGGCTTCGCACGGGCTGACGATTTCCGTGCCCGGGCACAAACCCGCGAACCCAAGCCGTTTTGCCCGCTCCGAGCAGACCGCGAAGCTCGATCGTGAGAGGCTGGTCGATCCGTTTGACCGCCTCTCCGAACCGGCGGCCCCACGCTTCAGTCTCTTCGGGGGAGTGGCTGAGCACGGCGGTCGAGAGCAGCGACAGCGAAGCATTGGCGTCTGCTCGTGAAGTTTGAGTGCCTCGATTATCGCCGCGTTCTCGCATCGCCTCGCTCCCGAGTCGCTAGCAGCTAGGGTTACACCGAGCCGAAATTGATCGCCCGTTGCGGGAGGAGAGCTCCTCGATTAACGTCGCCGTCTGCCGGTAACGCCCCCGTTGCCACCGCTTGAAACCTGCAAGCGTGAACGATAACGCAGCGACCGAGATCTTCACCAAGACTCACCAGAGGAGAATAGAGCCGATGCGACGCCTTTTCGCGAGATTCGTGCGGGGAGCGCTCATGCTCTCTCTTCTCACGACGGCGGGATACGGTCAAGAGAGCAGTTCGACTCGACTCGTTCCCTTTGGAAACATCTCCCTCCCCTTTCTCTCTCCGGCCTGGGCCGGAGGCGACGCGCTCGCGGCTACTCGCGAGCTACTTCGCGAAACCAATGCGGACCTCGGGCCCTTTCTCGAGCGTCTTCTGAGCCAGGGTGCGGGTGAGCTTCTCTACTTCAAGAAGCCAACTCGAACTTCGGAGTGGCTGCGCATCGGGCCCGCCTGGGAAGCGTGGCGAGGGTTCCTCGGGACTCTTGAACCCGAGTCGAGGACAGTGTTCCTGGCGGCATTGAGCCGTTACGAGCGAACGCGATCCGAACCGATTGAATCCGTTTCGATCGGGCCGGGTTCGGAGTGGCTCTTTAGTCCCGCGCACCGCGAGCCCGCCCGCGTCCTCCTCGCTCTCGCCTGGGAGAAAGGTCAGCTCGACCGAGTGAGTCTCCTCACCCGGTCGCAACAGGTCGACTCCCCCGCGGCCAAACGCTGGCTCGAACTGACTCGCCGAGAAGAAGTTCGTGCCGAGAGTTCCTGGCAGTCGACCTTCCCCGGCGACCGCCGCGAAACTCCGATCGAAAGTGATGTGGTCGCGCTTCGGAAGACCGGAGTCGTGCAACTCAACTACCGAAAAAATCCCCACTACGAGCAGGTCTTTAGCAAGCTCAAGACTCGTCGCAGCCCGATCGGAGCGATCTTCCCGCTCCTCAATCCAACCGGGGCCATTCTGTACGAGGATCGCCGCGCCTACGGCATTGAGTTTGAAAACTCGACGATCGAGTGGCTCGTCAGCGCCGATCAACTCGGAGTCGACCGCCCGGATAGCCGAGAGATTCATCTCGAGTCCCTGATCGACCCGATCGTACCCGTCGCCTTTGATCGTCGAGTGCTGGTGCCCTTTCGGAGCTCGCGGCCCAAAGCGAGCAACAACAGCATGATTATCTACAGCGGTCCCAAATTCCGTGAAGGGCTCTACCGAACCGCGATCTTCGCAATCCCCGAGCGCGCAGGGCAGGTGAGCCCGCTCGGTCAGCGGCCGAACCGTCAAGTACGAGGTGGGGTGATCGCGGCTCCAAACGGTGAGTACACCCAATGCGGACCCGCCCTCGCGGTACGTGATCTCGTTGTGATTCCGAGGTCGCGCGGCTTTCTACAGAATGAGATCAGTCTTTGGGCGTTCGATCGCGATAGCGGCTCGTTGCGCTGGTCGAGAACGCTCGGACGAGCGGATCCCCAGGCCTTCCCGGCCTTCGACCTCCGCGAGATTTTGCCGACGGTCTATCTCAAAGCCTGGGCGGGCGAGTTGCTCGTTTCGCATAATCTCGGTTGGCTGTCGCGCGTCGGAATCGAAGACGGCTCTTATCGCGGCGCCTACCTCTATCCGCGGTACGGTCTCGACGATCTCCCCAACCGCGGCAAGACCTCGATTCAGCGCATACAGTTTTTGGGGCTGGCCGAGCCGAGACTCCGGAATCCGGGACCGAGCCGCGTCTTTGAGCGCCCCGGACAAGGCCCCCTCTGGGTCGTTCTCCCGCCAGACTCGCGCCATCTGCTCGCGATCAATCTCGACACTTGGGAGAATGAATGGCCGCACCAAGAGGCGGGTCGGCAAGAGATGGTCGCCGGATTTGTCGACCAAGAAGTCCTCCTGCTCAACGCCGAAGTCCTCGAAGGAGAATGGTCGATCGGTCTCCGTCGCATCGATCTCGAGGGTCGTCACCGAGCCCTTGCGAGTCTGAAGATCAGGCAGGTGGAGAAGACGTCGACTAACGGCCCGATCGGACCTTTCTCGCCGATCCTCGTGGGGGCACCACGGCTCGTCGGCCGCCAAATCTGGGTGCCGACTCACACGGGACTTGAGATCTGGGAGCTCGACCAGATCGACTCTTCGAGTGCTGCTCCACCCGCTCGGATCCTTCCGTGGCCCTATCTCAGCGAAGGGGGAACCCCGATCCCCATCGACGAAAATCGGCTCATCACGATTTCACGAGGATTCGTCGAATTTTTTAGCCAGGCGGAGCTCAATATCTTTCGCTATCAACGCGAACACTGACCCTGAGAGAGGCGCGGCGGGCGACCTCCTGGTCGACAGCACTTTCTCCGGCTAGCAGCCCGCCCGAAAACTGCTTTCGATGCGGGAGGTCGAGAATTCGAGCC
>CAYZYD010000315.1:0-5585 GCA_964482505.1 uncultured Planctomycetia bacterium
GGCTCGAATTCTCGACCTCCCGCATCGAAAGCAGTTTTCGGGCGGGCTGCTAGGGCGAGATTTCGAGCTCCGTGCCGGTCGCGGAGCGCAGGAGATCGACTTCGTGGCCGCCTCTATTGAAACACAAGCTCGAGCATTGACCCCGCCTCTAGTTCATGAATCATACGACGGGATTGAATGCTCATCGAATTCGTCGCGCCGCTGGCTCTGGTTCGCGGCGTGGCCGCGCTGGAAGTTGAACTCTGGCCGCGTCTCGATGCGCGAAGTGAGTCTCGAGAAGCCTCAAGGGAAGAGAGTGAAATGCTGATCAAACAGAGAGTGGGGAGCTGGACCATGCTCGGAATTGCATGGGGGGTCTTTGTGATCGCCGGTGTCCCGTCCGCTGAAGCACAGCCGGCTCCGGCCAAAGAGGAGTTCTTTCCGATCGTGCCGACAGCTTGGGATATCTCAAATGTCGAGGACCCCTACCGACCGGCCTTCACCGCTTGGAAAGAGAAGAAATTCAAAGAGGCGGAAGACTACTGCTCAGAGCTCGCTCGAAACAAAACAGATCACCAACTTCGAGGCGACGATATGAAGAAGGCAAAGTATCTCGAGATGGTCGCGGAGGATCTCGCCGACAATCAGAAGCTCTTTGCCGCGAAGATGAATAAGTCGCGGTTTCATCCCAAAACGCTCATGAGTTTGCAGGCAGCCTCTTTCAAATATCGCGACACGTTCGCCTATTTCATTTTCGCGGAACGTGAACGAAAGTATCGCCAGCAGTTCGTCCGGACGATCTCAGATTTTGAGCCTCCGCCCGAGACATTCCCGCCGCACTCTGATCCCATCGACCCTTTCAAACGCTATCAGTGGGGTGCGCAACTCAACCTGAACGGGGGCTCGTTTTCAAATGTAACAACGGACGCTCGCCAAGGGCAGTTCGCATTTCGGTATGAGGTAACTCCGCAGACGAGAGGGGTAGCCCCGATCATCGACGTGAAGCATAAGGACTGGGATAGCTACAATACGCTCTGCCTCACGGCCAAGCTCGACAATCCCGACCAAGCGTTGATGGAGCTCTATATCTTCGCGAGCCCGACCCGAGCTAACTACTTCAAGATCGGTCTGGGGAGCTGGAAAGGCTGGAAGACTCATCGAATCAAATTCAAGAAGCGCGGAAAGCTGAACAAGCGGCTTGGTAACCGTCCGCTGAGTTGGAAGACGGTTGAAGTCATCCAAGTTGCAACCGCGGGGGCCGAATCGAGCTTCACGATCGACGACATTTACATTTACTAAACCCGCAGCATCGACTAGCAGCCCACCCGCAAAACTGCTTTCGATGCGGGAGGCCGAGATTTCGAGCCCATCGCCCCCGGAGTCCAGTGCCCCCGGCGAAGCGAAGGCGTATTGGTCATACGTCGAGGTTCGCCGGGGGCGCTGGGACAAGGAAGCTCGGCCTCCCGCGCGGAATGAGTTTTCGGGCGGGCTGCTAGGGCGGATCAAGTCGGGCGAGGCTCCTCGAGGATCTCGCCCGATTTTTTTGGTCTCCCAAAAGGGGAATTTGAGGCTGAGTGCGGTAGGAGAGGAAAGGGGTTCGCGTAATATTCGCGCGGCCTTCTTCAGACCCATCACGACTCAAGGGGGTTCCTGGCCAAGATCTTTAAGCAACCAATCTTCTCGAACTTGACGTTTGATTCTGTACTTTACGCCACCTACGAAAGCCAAACTGGACAACCCTCGCATCGAGCTTTAATCTCGCGCTCGGTTGCCGGGCTGCCCGCATAGACTGTCATTTCGCTGGGGAGCGGCGAAACTATGACGCTGAGCTACTGCTAGAAATTTGAGCTACCGCTAGAATTTGTTGACTGCAGTTGCGCCGCACTCTAGCCGTGGGGTTATAGCTTCTGACTTTCGTGAGCCCGACAACACTTTGGGCGGAGCTGCTACCAATTTCTTATCTCTTGGGACCACTGGTTTGTTTGGACTGCTGGTCTCTTGGGAACGCTTATGTTGGTATGACTGGTCTGTTGGAAAATTGTGGGAGATCTTGGGTGGATGGGCGTAGGCACGAGGCGAGAAGGGGTTCAGTTGAGAAGACGTATCGAGGCGTTGGTTTGCGCGGGGCTGAGGGCTCTTGATCTCCGACTATCGAGACGAAGAGTGACGAGTGTCGTCGCTTTGGCGATGGCGATCGTCTTATCGAAGCCCACCGCGGGCCAAAACTTCACGACGAGCAACCTCAACTTTTCCGGGAATGGCTCGGTCCAATCGACCACTTCACTTCAGTTCGGGCCCGACGGCCGTCTCTACGTGCTCCAGCTCAATGGAACCATCGATATCCTGACAATCGAGCGGCTCGGACCCAATCAATACTCGGTCGTCGACTCCGAAGAGCTTCTCGACGTCAAGCAGATTCCAAATCACGACGACGACGGCTCGAGCCATGGCGGCTCAAGCCGCGAAGCGACAGGGATCGCGGTCGCTGGCAGTGCGAATCAACCGATTATCTACGCGGCCTCGAGCGACTCGCGAGTTGGCGGACCGAGTGGTGATCTCGGACTCGATACCAACTCGGGCGTGATCACGCGCCTCAAGTGGCAAGGGGTCGACCTCGACGATCCGCTCGGCTACTGGGAAGTCGTCGACCTTGTCCGCGGTCTGCCGCGGTCCGAAGAGAATCACGCGACCAACGGAATCGAAGTGGTCACCATCGGCGCCGACGACTATTTGATCGTCGCACAAGGTGGCCATACCAATGCGGGTTCGCCTTCGAATAACTTTGCTTGGACGACTGAGTACGCGCTCTCAGCCGCGCTGCTCGCGATCAACCTAACCCAGCTCGAAGCACTGCCGATTCTAAACGACGGTAATCGCGACTATATTTACGACCTCCCTACTGTCGACGACCCCACCCGTCCCAACCTGAACGGTATCGACGACCCCAGCGACCCGAGTTACAACGGTATCGATGTCGGTGACCCCTGGGGCGGAAACGACGGGCTCAATCAAGCCAAGCTCGTGGTCGGGGGTCCAGTCCAGATCTTCTCGCCGGGCTACCGGAATACCTACGATCTTGTCATCACCGAATCGGGCGCGGTCTACGTGACGGACAACGGTGCTAACGGCAGTTGGGGAGGCTTCCCCGAAAATGAAGGGCTCGACGGAACGGTTACCAACAACTACCGCCCCGGCGAACCCGGCAGCACGGGGATGGACGCGGTCCACGGTGATCCCAAGGTCAACAACAAAGACCACCTGACCCTCGTCACGACCGACATCCAAACCTACGTCTTCGGTAGTTTCTACGGCGGTCATCCCACGCCGATTCGCGCCAACCCAGCCGGAGCCGGGCTTTTTGCGCGCGGGAGCCACTCCTCAGATCCCGGCGATTCGAATGGCAACACGTACACGGACGACTGGTTTCGCACCATTCCCTACGATCCCTTCGGAGTCGGTGACGCGGCCGATCCGATGCGCGCTCTCCCCGCCGACTGGCCACCCGTCCCCCTCGCGCTCGCTAACCCCATCGAGGGCGACTTTCGAAACCCGGGCGGCAACAACCCCGACGGTCCCAACGATTCGATCGTCACGGTCTGGGGAAACAACTCAAACGGCATCGATGAGTACACCGCTTCAAACTTCGGCGGAGCCATGCAGGGGAATCTCATCGTCGGTCGCAATGGCGGTGGTCGGCTTCACCGAGTAGAACTCAACCCCGACGGTTCACTCGCACAATTGACCCAAAACTGGGTATCCAATCTGGGCGGGAATGCGCTGGGTATTACCGCGAACGCCGACGACGATCCCTTCCCGGGAACCATCTGGGTGGGGACGTTTAACTCAAACATCGTCGTCCTCGAGCCCGGCGACTTTATCCCCTGTATTCTTCCCGGGAACGCCGGTTATGACGAGTTCGGCGATAACGATTCGGACGGTTACGAAAACGGGGACGAAATCGAAAACGGAACCGACCACTGTAACGGCGGTTCGCAACCGAACGACTTCGACAAGGTAGCCGGGGCTCCGTACATTTCAGACTTGAGCGATAGCGACGACGACGACGACGGCATTCCCGACGCGGTGGACCCGATGCAGCTCGGCGACCCGAGCAGCGACGGTAGCGACGCCTTCACCCTTCCCGTCGTCAACGAGCTCTTCTCAGACAACCTCGAACTCGGCGGTTACCTCGGGCTCGGCTTTACCGGACTGATGAATAACGGCGACCGCGGCGCCAACTGGCTCGATTGGGTCGACGAACCTGGCGACGGCCCCAACCCCAACGACGTCCTCGGGGGCGCGGTCGGCGCCATGACGATGCAGATGACGGCGGGCACTGCGCTCGGAAGCGCCAACTCTCAAGAGAAGGGCTTCCAGTACGGCGTCGAAGTCGATCTCAGCACCGCGGGCTTTCGCGTCGAGAGCCGGCTTTTGAGTTTTGACGCTGGCTTGCAGCTTTACCCCCTGGGTGGGGCGGCAAACCTCGGCCTAGCGATCGGCGACGGAACCCAGAGTAATTTCATTCAACTCGTCGTCACCGAAGCCGGGATCGAAGCGTGGCAGGAGACTTTCGACAACCCCGAACTCGAACTCAGTCTCGACGTCGATCCCGCTGATCGCCCGAACATGAGTTGGACGCTCGCGCTCGATGTCGACTGCGCGACGGGCCTCGTCGAAGCACTCTGCGCGCCCGACGGCGAGGCGTTCTCGAGTCTGGGGTCCTTCTACGCCGAAGGCGCGATCCTGACCGCTATCCAACAAACGGGCGAAGATTTGATGGTCGGCCTCATCGGGACCTCAGGAATCGCAGGGGTCGAAGTCGAGGGCACTTGGGACTACCTCGACGTCGCAAGCAAACGCCCGACGATCGAGGCGCTGATCCTCGATATCGACCTCCCCCTCGGCGCGCCACCCCAGATCACGATCAATCTCGACGATTACTTTGGCGACGATGAGGGCGATGAAAATCTCATCTACAACGTTCTTTTGAATTCGAATCCGCTCGTCGGCGCAACCATCGTCGGGAGTCAACTGACGATCGTCCTCCCCCACTTTGCGATCCTCTCGAGCTTGACGATCGAGGCGGTCGATGCCGACGGCTACTTCATCGAACAGACCTTTTCGGTCTCGGTCACTTCGGGAGTTCCGATCTACAGAGTCAACGCCGGCGGACCCGAAGTCGCTGCGATCGATGCAGGTATCGCCTGGTCCGCGGACACCGCGGGGAATCCGTCACCCTATCTCGTCAATGCGGCGAGCAACGAAACCGCGAGTTATGCGATGACGGGTTACAACCCCGAGGTCGCCCTCGCAACCACACCGACTGACATCTTCAACACCGAGCGCTGGGACGATACGCCGGGTGAACCGCGGATCCGGTACGCCTTTCCTGTCGGCTCTGAGACGAGCTACGAAGTTCGGCTCTACTTTGGTAACGGCTTTAACGGAACCCAAAGCCCGGGTGATCGAGTCTTCGACGTGGAGATCGAAGGCGTCGCCTATCCCGAGCTCACCGGTATCGATCTTTCGGCGAGCTGGGGCCATGCAACCGGGGGCGTGGTGATTCATCTCGTTCCCGTGACCGATGGGCTCCTCGATGTCGTGCT
>CAYZYD010000316.1:0-5585 GCA_964482505.1 uncultured Planctomycetia bacterium
AGGAAGCTCGGCCTCCCGCGCGGAATGAGTTTTCGGGCGGGCTGCTAGAGGCCCGCATATTCACGAGCCCGCTACTGCGAAGTCGCAAGGCTTTCGATTGGTACGGACGGAGAGCGGACGATCGCAGACTGCGGTTGTCCGCTCTTTTTTGTTCCTTCCCGCCCCCGTTCCGCGAGAGGAATTCGCCCCGCGACGAATTAGAACAATCGCTTCTTTTTTGCTAAGAGCTGCCTATACTCCCCTTAGCGTCGTTTCTCCCGCATTGATAAGCGAGGACGGGTTGCCGTGCCGCGGTAACGTGCTGCGTTTCGTGGTTGTAACCCCTCTGGTTTGGCCGATTATTCTGGCCGTGCTTCCACGCGTGTGAGGTTCCCCTGGGTTGTGCTCGACCCGGGAAGCCGAGAATGACTGCCGCCCGCCGCCTCGGGTTTTGGCTTCGATAGTTCCTGTCCGTAGGCAGGAGTCGGTCAAGACCCCGATCGACGACACTTCAAAAGTTCGCCGCAAGTGTCAGTTCGCCGAAAGTACGCGCGATGGTCATCAAAATGGTGAATAAGTTCTGGGGGATGTTCTCCGTCGACATGGGTATCGACCTCGGGACCGCAAATACCCTGGTCTGTCTACGTGGCCAAGGAATCGTCTGCAACGAACCCTCCGTCGTCGCAGTTCAAGCTGGGACCAATAAGGTCCTCCTGAATGGAAACGCGGTCGGCCAGGTGGCCAAGGATATGATCGGCCGAACTCCGGGATCGATCGAGTCGATCCGGCCGCTCAAAGATGGCGTGATCGCCGACTTCGACATCACCGAAGCGCTCCTCAACTACTTCATAACCCGCATCCACAATAGAAAACGGTTTTTCAGCCCGCGCGTCGTGATCGCGATTCCCAGTGGGATCACCGCGGTTGAGAAACGAGCCGTCTTTAACTCGGCGGAAAGAGCGGGAGCTCGTAAGGTCTATCTCGTCGAAGAGCCGCGTGCCGCGGGTCTCGGAGCCGGGCTACCCATCGAGGAGCCCATCGCCAATATGATCGTCGATATCGGGGGCGGGACGACCGAGATCGCGGTGCTCTCGCTCGCCGATGTGGTGACTTCCGTTTCACTACGCGTCGCCGGAGACGATATGGATCGTGCGATCATCGAATACGTCAAGAAGAACTACAATATCCTCCTCGGTGACCTCACGGCGGAACGGATCAAGATCGACATCGGGTCCGCTTGCCCGCTCGAAGAAGAACGCAAACTCGAAGTGAGGGGACGCGATCTCGTCACCGGGCTTCCCCGCAAGGTGATCGTATCGAGTGAGGAGATTCGGGAAGCCTTGAGCAACCCGGTCCAGGAGATCCTCGACGGGATCCACGAAACGCTTGAAAAGACGAACCCCGAACTCAGCGCCGACCTTGTCGAACGCGGGATGGTTCTCGCAGGGGGCGGCGTGCTGCTCCGGGGGCTCGACCGACGAATCCGCGAGGAGACGGACCTCCCCGTGAGGATCGCGGACGATCCTCAAACCTGCGTCGCCCGCGGGACCGCCGTCTTTCTCGAGAAGCTCGACCTCTACTCCTCGGTGCTCGATTCGATCGAAGACGACCTCTAATCCGCACGAAGACGTCTCGCCAAGTGGTATAGGTAGCTGCAGGCTTCTGAGTTCTTGGGTATTTGGTCGGTGCCTCAACACCACCGGAACCGTGTTCAACCTGATTGGTCTCCAACCACCTCGAGTGCGTGTCGCGCGCAATAGATTTTGCGACACCACCACAACCGGCGCACGTCGCCCTGGAAGTGGGCATGAGCGGAGTGCGAGTCGGCCGCCGAAGGTCCGAAATCCTGGGATAGTTTTGGCGGGATGGTCATCTCGAAAAGCGAGTGAGGGTCGGTGCCACGGTCTTATGGAGCCCGAGCGATAGCGCTCGTCTGGATCTTTATCGCCTCCGTGGGTTGGCTTCTCAATCGAGGCTCTGATTCCGAGACGACGACCGATTCCGAATCGGTGCAAGCCGCCCAACTCCAACAGCTCCGAGAAGAAGTTCGAGTTCTTCGGCTTCGCCTCGGTCTGCTCGAAGATGCACCCCATCCCTACCCCGGCTTTACTCCCGTAACCGCGCAGGTGGTTTCGCGCCGAGGATTGGATCCCTACGGACGTTCCCTGTTGATCGATGCAGGCTCTCAGTCGGGAGTGCGGGCTGGCCAAGGGGTCGACGCCGAGACGCGAGATGTCGGTGTCGTGCGCCGAGTCTAACCCTCCTACGCTTGGGTGCAGAGTGTCGACAGCGCTGGCTTGACCCTCACCGCTCGACTCGATGAATCTGAGATTATCTACCGCGGAAGTGGACGAGACGCGCGCGGTCGGATCGAATTCGCCGAAGCGACGGTTCGGCTCGAGCCCGCCGACCCCGTGACGACGTCGACCGCCTCCCAAATTTTCCCCCCAGGCATTGCGATCGGCCGAATCGCCCAGGTGCGAACGCCGTGGCAGCGTTCACCGATTGAGACTCTGACTCATCCCGACGAAGTTCAAGCGGTCGTCGTCTTGATTCCGGTTGAACTCGAGGGGCGTCGATGACCCTCGCCTTCTGCCTCCTCTTTATGACGGTCGAATACGGTTGGCGTCCCTACTGGCATCCTTGGGTTCTCGATCTACCGCTCATATTTCTGCTCTGGATCGCGGGACGAATTTCTGTCCGGCGCGCCATTGGGTTCGGAGCCCTACTCATTACGGCCCGAACTTTGGGTTCGGCGGCGAGCGTCGTCGATTTGGCCCTACCAGTCGCAGCCGCCATTCTCATCTGTGGTTTGAGTCGTCGCATATTGCGCTGGAGTGAGCCGGCAGTACGGGTCCTCGTCCCCTGTTCCGCTCTCTTTGCGAGTACACTCCTCTTCGGGGACGGCCTCGAAGCCTGGTCGTCCACGTGGAGTGGCCCCCTCGTGCAGCTCGGCCTCATCCTCTTCGGAGCGATTGCGGTCGAAGCGACTCTCGAGCCTTCGACTCGGCGACTCCGGTCCACCGACTCGTGAAGATTCGCTCTGACTCGATTTCGACCCGAAGCGAGAGAGCGAGCTGTCGCGGCGCTGTCACGGGTTATACTGTCAACCGCCCGCCTAAGCCCGATCTCGAGGGATACTCTCTTTGCAACGACGACGAATTCAGATCCTAGTCCTCCTGCTGCTCTTCGTCCCCTGCTTACTCGCCGCTCGTCTGCTTCAGCTTCAGGTCTTCCGGTATGAGGAGTACGCTGAGCAGGCCGACCGGCTGCGTCGCGCGACCGACTTTAGCTCCGCGCCCCGAGGTCGAATCCTCGACCGGCACGGACGCGTCCTCGCCGAAGACGTCCCCGTTCATGACGTCCAGTACCGGCTCAAGGATCTGTTCGCCGCGCGTACCGTAGCCCGGCGCGTCAGTCGACTTCTTTCGGGAGTCACTGGGACTCATTTTCCGTACGGGGAGGACTTTCTCTACGAGTCGCTCGAGAGGATCCGAGTCGAGGCCGAATCACAGCTCGGCCAAAACTCCGAGCACGAAATCTACACTTGGATTCGAGAGCTGACCGAGGCTCAAACCGAGAAGCTCCGCACTGCCCTCGAGAGTCCGCAGCACTCGGCGCAGTTCCCGGGTCTACGACTTGTTTCGAGCTCACCTCGTTCTGATCTCGCCGTCGTTCCTGCAGAACTCTTTGCGGGCGAAGTGGGAATCCATCGACTCGAGCAGCGGCTCAATTCGGCCGGCTATCGAGTTGATCCCGGCGAACTTGTCGGTGCCGCACGAGCCCACTACCAGGCGATGCGCGATTTGGAGCGCGGGCTCGCGACCAAGATCAACCGATTGACCGAACGGATAAACCAAGGAACGCTCGATCCTGACGAGGTGCAGAGGCTCGAGCGACGTCGACTCAGCCTGTCGGCCAGTCTCGAAGATCCCAACGTTCTCAATTCTCTTCGTCAGCGGGAGTTCATCAAAACTCGAACGCTCTGCGAAGAGATCCCGTTTGGCGTGGTTCAGGAAGTTGCAATTCACCCCGAACGCTTTACCGGACTTCAAATCGTCGAGCGCCGTCAGCGCGAATCGCGCGCGGGCGAGGTCCTCGGCAGCCTCGTCGGTCGAGTGCAGTCGCCGAGCGCCAGTACCATCGAGCGTTGGCGGTCGGAATCGGAGCCGATCGTTGACTCTTGGTTGCGCGACGTAGGATCGCTGCGAGGAATTGACGACGACCATCGCTTTCTGGCCGCCCAAGCGCGAGCTCACCATTCGGAAGACCTCGTCGGCGTCAGTGGCCTCGAGCGGATCTACGAAGCGCAACTGCGGGGCCGGCCCGGGGCGCGCAATCAGGTCGTCGATGCGCGCG
Source organism: uncultured Planctomycetia bacterium (assembly GCA_964482505.1). Lineage (GTDB taxonomy): Bacteria > Planctomycetota > UBA8108 > UBA1146 > JAJFFE01 > CAYZYD01. The sequence goes on from CAYZYD010000316.1 coordinate 4,339, forward strand.
GTCGGTTCCGCGGACTCCCTGTCTGGGAACACGATCCCCACCCGGGCGTCGACCTAGAGTTGACCGTCGACTACGACCTCTCCGCCGCGCTCTACTCAGAGTTTCGCCGCGAACAGACTTCGGGCGATCAGGGCTCCTTTACGGGGGCCACGCTCCTCGCCGCCTCCCCCAAGACAGGTGAGATCATCGCATGGGTATCGTTCCCCGGGCTCGATCCCAACCGACGGTTCGAATCGCGGAGCGAGTACCTCGATTTTCTTGAGGCGCACCCTGGGTGTCTTCTCAACCGCCCCGTTCAAGCACAACTCGAACCGGGTTCGACCTTCAAGCTAGTCGTTTCTCTCGCCGGGTTGGATCGAGGACTCATCACCGACGGGTACGAGGTCCACTGTAGCGGCCTCTACAACCCAAAACGGCCCGATCGACTGCGCTGTCGCAACCACCCGAGCGGGATCGATCTCGATCTTCGGTCCGCGATTGCGGTTTCGTGCAATGTCTTTTTCTACCAACTCGGAGAAGAGATCGGACCCGGCGAGCTCGGACTCTGGGCCGCACGGGAACTCGGACTCTGGCAGGTCGAAGAGACGCTCTGGCCGCACGTTTTGGTCGGCAGTTACCCCACCCGCGCGAGTTCGGGCCCCATGGTTGGAATCGGTCGGACTTTCACGATCTCTCCCATCGATCTGCTGGAATTCACTTGCGCTATTGCTCGACGCGGATCGCAACCCATCTTAAGACTCGATCTCAACCGAGAGAGTCCGCCCCCTCGAGAGCTCGCGCTTCCCCGGGCTCACTGGGACCGCATTATCGAAGGGATGGTCGGTGCGGTCGACTTTGGCTCGGCTCGTTATCGCTCGATAGGACTCCACGAGTTCGATTGTGCCGTGAAGACTGGTACGGCCGATTCCCGCTACTTCGCGACCAACGACCAGGGAGAGAAGGTTCTCGTCGAGGCCAATACCGCTTGGATTGTCGGCTTTGCTCCCGTCGCTGACCCCGAGATCGCCTTCGTGGTTGCCAAAGAGCGCGCCCTCGCCCACGGGGCGGAAGGTTGCGGTCCGATTGTCGCGAAGCTCCTCGGGCTGCTCGAGCCTCGACTGAGTCGACCCGTCCGGTTATCGCAGTCTGAATGGACTCAAAGACACCCGAGTCGTGGAGCGCGGCGCCGACTACGGCGCTGACAAGATAGGCCGTGAGAATTACGCTGTTGAGACTGCGCCGCTGAGCGGCTTCGAATTTCAGGAAGG
>CAYZYD010000317.1:0-5554 GCA_964482505.1 uncultured Planctomycetia bacterium
ATCTTCGGGCACGATCAGGTAGGCGGCTTCCCCCGTCACGAGCTTGGAAGTGCTCCGATCATCGATTGCTCCGGTAGAGACACAGAGAAAGGGAAGCTCGCGGTCAACGTTGAGCCGACCGCTCTCGGGCTGCTAGCGGCACAAAAAAGCGCCCCGCGAGCCTTGGGACTCGCGGGGCGCTTTGATTCTGAGAGCGTCTTATCGGAATCTACTTCTGGAGCGATTCGACTCGTCGGTAGAGCTGCGACTTGCGGCGCGCCACGGTGTTCTTGTGGAAGGTTCCGACTTTTGCCGCTTTGTCGAGTCGTGCCTGCGTTTTAACCAGCCAGGTTTGAGCCTCTTCGAGGTTGCCGCTATTGACAGCAGCGAGAACCTTCTTGGTGAGGGTCTTGATCTCCGACTTTGCCATTCGGTTGCGGAGATTTCTCACCTCGTCTTGCCGAAGGCGCTTTCGAGCCTGAGCGGAATTGGGCATCGCGAATCGGTTTCTATTCTGTTTCAGTCAGGTCTTTGTAAAAAATCGGGCCCCGGGGACGGGAACGTGACGCGGAAACGACCGCGCTACCGCCTCTGAGAGTGTCGCTGCCAAGGTCGCCGGGCAGGCGCCCCCCGGCCAAGCCGGGAAATATCTCACAACTCACCGGGGTCCGCAAGACCAATACCCAGCGTGATTAACCAGCTTTGCGCTTGCGGATCTCGTCGGCCTTCTGAGAGACGTCTCGGTAGCCGATATCGACCATCATGAGTCCCTCGAGGAGCTCGAGCGCGACATCCTCCTCACCCTGCTTATCGTGAGCGTCGGCGAGATCGTAAGTTATCGCCTTGGCGAGGTCCGACTCTTTGTCGGACTGCGCTTCGAGCGCTTGCTTAAACTGGAGGATGGCGGGGCCGTACATGCTCTTGCCTGCGAAGCTCTTGCCGGCCAGGTAGACCGATTTGGATGCGAACTTCGGATCTTGCCGCGCCTTTTGGAACTGCGCGATCGCCTCGTCGTAGCGCTCATTCTTGAGCAGCTGCTCGCCGAACCGGTACTTGAGACTGTAGTCGGTCGGGTGGGCGTTGACCTGCCGCTCGAGATCGGCGAGCAAGAACTCGTTTTGGCGCTTCTCGACTTCTCCGAGCTTGGCTTTGGCGGTTTCGTCGTCGGGGTTCTTTTCGACGGCGGCCCGGGCGAGATCGACATCGGCTTGGATGCGACGCTCGGTCAATTTACTGAGTCGATCCTTGAGGTAGAGGTCACCAGGATTGAGCTCGATGGCCTTGTTGTAGGATTGCTCGGCGCCGTCGTAGTCGTTGGCCTTGAGGTAGAGGTCGCCCAGCTCGCGCCACTGCCGCGGATTCTCGGCGTCGGCCTCGACCTGCTCGCGCTTGATCGCGATGGCGTCCTTCGCGTCGTCAGCGGTTCGAATGATTCGCTGCTGCTTCTCAAGTTTGGCCGACTCGTCGGTATCTTTGAGCATCGATCGAAACGAATCGTCGCCATCTTTGCGTCGATCTTCCTGCTGAGCCATCATCTTAGCTGCCGAGAGGTCCCGGATGACTTTACCCGCCTCTTGGTCGGCGGGATTGAACGAGCGCACCTGCTCCCAACACTCGATCGCTTTGTCGATCTTTTTGAGGCGTTCGAAAATCCGCCCCATCTTTTTCCACGCGTCGGCGTTTTGGGGCTCGATCTCGGTGATCGTACGAAATTGCTCGAGGGCCGAATCGAGCCGCTCCGTGGTTTCAAACGCGCCCCCTTGGACCATCAATTGTTTTGAGTCTTGAGGAGCGAGAGCGAGAAACTTCTCATTTTCGATGATCAGCTCTTCGATCTTCTTTTGAACTTGGAGCTTCTTGATTTTTCCGAGAAGCCCCGAGTTCTTGAGACGGAGCATCTTGCTACCCGTCGTACTCGAGTTCTTCTCGTGACAGCGTTGCACGGCGGCTCGTCTGAGCTTTTTGCGTTCGTCGAGGCGATCGGGATCGATCGCGAGCCCTTGCTTGAGGAGCTCGATCGCATAATCGAGATTGCGCCGCTTGATTGCTTGGTCGGCCTTTTGAAAAAAGTTGTCCGCCGCCCCCATTGACTCGCTCTTTCCGCTAAAAAATCAGGAGCCCAACCCTCGAGTTGCTCTGAGTGCTTTCGGGTAACGAGTACCCTTGCGCTCCGAATCACTCCGGGTAGTTTCGTTCTGTTGCCACTCCTGACAGGGCTGTTCGATCTGCAATTTTTGATCTGGCTCGATCAAACTTCTGCAGTGCTACTCTTGTTACTTACTCTTGTTTACTTATGTCAGCGCTCACTTACGTTAGTAAGCGCTACCCAGCGGGTCACTCCGAGAGCCAGGCTCCGAGAGTTTGGATGGACCTGCCGGCGGTCGTCGATCATCAAAATCGCCTGATCGGCAAAACCTGATCGGTAAAACACTGATCGCCCAAACCGTCGATAGTCCGTCTTGCAGCTACCGGGTGGGAAGTTTCAATACTTCTCAGAAACGGCCGGGCGACTCTCCTAAATTACAGTGCGGATCGCACTTCCCCGCGCCTTAGTCGGTTCGCTCGGAGCTTGCGATTGTAGCGTGAGGGGGCCCTTAGTCAACGCGGGAAGAGTCTCTGGCGAGCCGCATTCAAATGCCGAACTCGCTCCTTAGCTCACCCGTGGGGATCCTTTACCGACTTGGGCGAGATAACCGCTTGCCCGTCGACGGCCTCGCGCGCGTAGGCGGCCCGAGCCAAAAAAGTTGCGGCTCTCTGAATCCCGACTAAGATCAGCCAGTTTGCGCGGCCAGCCGAAACGGAGCGATTATGGCCCTCAGCCTGACGCGTGACGAACTCAGGCTCCGCCTCTACCCTGATCCCGTCCTCAAACAGAAGGCACAGCCGGTCCAGACGATCGACGGTAGGGTGCGCGATAACATCGCGCGCATGTTTGAGATTATGTACGAGGAGCAGGGGATCGGGCTGGCCGCCCCCCAAGTTGGTTGGCTCGAGCGGGTCTTTGTCGTCAACATCACCGCGGACCCTGAACAATCCGAGTCAGAGCTCGTCTTTATCAACCCCATGCTCAACAAATCGGGTGATCTCGAGAAAGAGGACGAGGGCTGCCTCTCTCTGCCCGAGATTCAGATTCCCGTGCCGCGTCCTCCTCAGATAACCGTCGTCGCCTTCGACCTCAACGGTCAGGAGTTCTCGTTCGAGGCCGAAGGGCTACTCGCCCGCTGTATCCAGCACGAACTCGATCACCTCGATGGGGTTCTCATCACGCGATACATGACGGACTTCGTCAAACTCAGGGTGGGTCGCCGCCTCAAGGAGCTCGAGAGCCGGTACTCTGAAGAGAGCCGGGGATGACGGTCTTCCGTGGGCTGGACCAACTCCGGGCAGAAGCTTTTGAGAACCCGGTCTGTACGATTGGCGTCTTTGACGGGGTGCACCGGGGCCATCACCATCTCTTCGACGGACTGCGAGCTTGGGCTTCTGACATCGGCGGGGAGGCGGTGGCGATCACCTTTGCGGTGCACCCGCGCGCGGTGCTCGGCAAGCGTCCGCCCGCGATGCTCTGCTCGCTCGACCACCGAATCTTGCTGCTCAAGCGGGCCGGTCTCTCCAAGGTCATCGTTTTGCCATTCGACGAATCGATTCAGCCGCTCAGCGCGGCCGATTTCTGCCGTCAGGTCTTGGTCGACCGTATCGGCAGTCGGCACCTCCTCATGGGTTTCGATTCGAGGTTTGGTCGAGGGGCTGAGGGCGTCTACGAAAACCTGAAACCCCTCGAGGCTGAGCTCGGGCTCGAGATTCGTCAGCGGAGTCCACTCCTCATCGAAGGGGCACCCGTCTCCTCGACCGAGGTCCGGAATCGCATCTTGCGGGGTGAGATCGACTCCGCGAGTCGGTTGCTCGGTCGCACCGTGTCGATCTACGGCGAAGTCATCAGTGGCGACGGCCGCGGCCGCACGCTTGGTTTTCCGACCGCCAACCTCAACCTCTTTCACTCGGCGGCCCCGCCCCACGGGGTCTATATCGCCGAGACTCTTCTCGAAGGGCGCCGTTTCCCGAGTCTCGTCAATATCGGTCGCCGGCCGACCTTTATGCGTGAGGATGATCCGCAGAGCTACTCGCGATATTTCAATGAACAACTCGATAAGGTCGAGGTGTACCTCCACGCCCCGGATGTCGGCGATATCTACCGGCGTCGTCTCGAAGTCTTTCTCTTTGATAAGCTTCGGGACGAGCGACGGTTTGAAAGCTCAGAGGCGCTCATCGCTCAGATCGAGCGCGATGTTGTCGCTCTCGAGACCTTCTTCGAAGATCGTGATGAGCGCCACGACGAGTAACAATCGCTGCGTGAGTGGTCTCCCTTGTGAGTTAACGGAAAACCCTCGATCAGAGCTTCTTCTGCCAGCCCGCCTCGGCGTAGCGGTCTCGATAGTGTCGCCACGCCGCGGTGATCACGCTCGGGGGTAGGTCCTCGACGAGTTCAAATCGAACCGCTGACCCAAACAGCTCGCTCGCGTAGCTGGCGACGAGTTTGGGGAGGAGGAAGGGTTCGAGGTTGAGTATCGATCGATCGAGTGAACTCTGGACGAGCAGCCGTTGTTGGCGGCGGTGGAAGGCGAGCCCGCCGATCTTGACGCCGCGCGAATCGACGAGATCGAAGGGGGAAGCCCGCTCAAAACAGTCGGGTAGTTCCAACTGGCTCCGCTCGTCATTTGCCCCTCCGCGCAGAGCCAGGTTGGGGCAGCCGATCAGCTCGAGGCTCGTCCTGAGCCGCTCGGCGACGCTCTCGGCGACTTCCCGGAGATCGAAGTAGTTTTCGGAACTCAACCTGTCGCGCGCGACTGCGACCGTCAGCGTGACATCTCGGCCGTGGAAAATCGCGCCCCCGCCCGTGACTCGGCGTGTGAATGACGCAGACTCGCCTGTGGGTGGTTGATCGGGAGACGGACGGGGGGGATTGGCGAGTTCTGTGAGCACCGTGCGCCAGCGCTGGAACCGGCCGAGGGTGACGGCCGGTGCACTCCAGTAGGTCACACGGATCCAAGTATCGACCCGATCGAGAAGCGCTTCGTCGACGGCCATATGCCAGGCCGCGAGATTGAAATCGCTCGTCTTGAGCTGCGAGCCAAATTCGAGGAGTGACTCGATTTCCGCCGCCGATTCGGGCTTGGAGATCGAATCTGGCTGAGACTTTTGGAGGGCTGCGAACGCGTGAGTCGCGTTCCACACCGGGTCGACGTAGCCCGAGATATCTGAAGCTTCGATATCTGAAATGGTATCACCGGGTCGCGGGATAGGGGTCGAGAGCGAATACACCTCGAGGGAGAATTATCCCTCGTCGATCTGTCGCTTGTATTCGCCGGCCTCGAGCAAGTCTTCAAGCTCAGAGGTATCGGAGGCCTTGATCCGGATCAGCCAACCCTCCTCGTAGGGAGAGTCCGACAGCGCTTCGAGTTGATCTACGAGGTCTTCATTGATCTCGGCGATCTCACCCGTCACCGGAGCATAGATCTCGCTCACCGCCTTGTAGGATTCGATCTCGCCAAATGAATCACCCGCTTTGACCTTGGCTCCC
>CAYZYD010000318.1:0-5551 GCA_964482505.1 uncultured Planctomycetia bacterium
CTGGGCTCGAATTCTCGACCTCCCGCATCGAAAGCAGTCTTTCAACGGGCTGCTAGGCGCCGCGACGCAAGTCGGATTGGTAACTCCTTCGAGGAGCGGCAACAACGCCAGGGAGGTCGAGGGCCGGCGATTCTTGCTCGAACTTTTCGAACAGGACACTAGCCCGCATTATTCACGAGCCCGCTACTGCGACTTCTCGCTACGCGGTACGTGTGTGGATAGAGTGCAATTGACTCGAGGCTGGTGATACCGAGCTCGCAAACCGCCGTGGCTTTTCGCCAGTGCTAATGACCTTATCGGGGCGCCAGTTTGGGCTGCCACGTTGCAGGTGAACAAAAAAAACCCTGAGTGCGCTGTTTAGCGGACTCAGGGTTTTCTTACTGCTACTTGTACGGGGTTACCGTCGCCGAGCGGGCTTGCGAGTGTTGCGGCGCCGATTCGAAGCCTGAGTCGATCGGCTCGACTTGCGAGCATTCGACTTGCGAGTGGCGTTGCGTCGGTTGACCGACTTGTTTCGATTCATCTTGCGGTTGTTGCTCTTGCTTCGAGTGCCCGGCGTGTTCTTTCGAGCCGTCGTCGCGTTACGACGCTTGGCGGTCGTCCGAGTGACGTTCTTGCTACCGCTGACGCCATTCTTCATCCAGCCGCGAAGCGTGCTTTCGGCAACTCGACGTCGAGAACAGAACGACTTGAAGGTCATGCCGTCCTTGGAAGCCTGCTTCCAAGCCTTGATCATCTCGCGCTTCTGAACAACCGTGTAGCGCTTACCCGTCTTTGCTTTGGTTTTTGCAGCCATGATTTCGTCCCTTTCTGCTGTCGCAACCGTTAAAGCGTAGGATGGTCAGTTTATCTCCGTCAAACTGAGTCGGGATCGAGCCCGCCCGAGCACTCGCCCGAGCGGGTCGTCAGTCCTGACCCTCCAGTACTCTGACTCCGTCTTGTTATCGGGGAGGGACGACGGCATCTTTGAAGCAAATTGAGTAAGGACGACGTGATAGAGAAGGGGCAAGCCGGCGAGATCGCTGCTTGGATATCGACACGAGCGGGGTATGCTAACGAAAGTTCCTCGCCCTAAGTCATTCCCAGAATGAAGACTAAGTTAATGACTCCAATGGCTCGATCCCTGGGAATTCCCCAGTTCTTCTCACTATTCGCTCTCGTTTTCTTCGCCCCGACGGTTCAACTATTTGCCCAAATCTCTGGCAGTCGAGTTTCTGATCCGGCGATTGAAGAGCGAGTACTCGGGAACGTCTTGGATCAATCCGTCGGCGTTGGCACCCTGCGGGACCTCGCACTACCCGAGAACTTCCTCAGGCGGGTCGTCGATCGAATCATCTGCGATTCGTATCAGATGCACCCGATTGCGGGGATCCCGAGTCGGACGGCCCCGGATCTCCAACCTCTCGATCTCGAGTTTGGCGAGGACGCGCGCTTTCGGACCGGAGCCTTCTTGTTTGAGGCCCCGGTTGTTCGCTCCGAAACTTGGTCTCGGCTCACTCCCCAAAGACCCGCCAATCGTGCATTTAGGATTTCCGGTTACGCAGGAGAGAAGGTTCTGTTCGCCCCCCAGTCCGTCGAGTCGCAAACCGATGAAGGTCGGCGAGTCGCCGAACTCGTCCGGACTCAACTCGCCCGTGCCGGCCTCCGGTCGGTCTTGGTGCGATCGATTCAGATCCTCGATCCCTACGCGATGGGGCGCGCCCGCGACGAAGAGATGGCTCGACTCGAGGCGCTCGGAGTTCCGATCGATCTGCTGCGATACTTTGATCCTCATGGCAACGGACAGGCCTTGATCGGAGAAATCGCTCAGAAGCTGCTCGACGGCGAGTCGGTCGACGAAGTGACGAAAGATGTCGAATCGTTGCCTTTTCGCTTCCGACCGTCTGCACCGAGCTTTCAGATTGCTCCCGAAGATGGGTCACTCGCGTTCCGGGAGCTCCGGCTCCAAGTGACCCGGGGCAACTATTGGGGTGGCCGAGACGACGGCGGCAGCCTCGATATCGGACGTCAACTGCGCGAGCAATTGCCGCGGGTTCCGCTCCGGGTCCATCTGCAATCCGAACTCGCCCAGGCGTTTCTGAAGACCGTCGAGCAGTGGCCCGAGAGCGAAGCGGGTCGAGTGCGTGTGCTGCTCGAAGCCGATAAGCTATCGCAATGGGCTCAAGACAATGCGAAGTTTGGCCTCGCGGGGGATGAGCCGATCTATCTCGCACCACGGTACGCGAGTCGCCAGGAAGATGGATCGCTCTTCCGACCCGAAGAGACCGCCGCTCTCTGGACCTTAGCGCGGTCGGGTCTTCGCGTGGTCGGATCGCCGCTAGTCTTTCAAGGCGGCGATCTTCTCTCCGCTCGCGATCCCAGTACCGACAGCCTTACTCTCTTTGTTGGCGAGGCGGAGATTTATCGGAATACTGCGCTCGGACTCACTCCGGAACAAGTTCGCGATGGCTTCCGGATCGAGTTCGGCGCCGATCGATTGGTCGTGGTGCCGTCGATTTCGTTTCACCTCGACAATGACTTCTTCATCCGTCGCGTCGGCGACCGGCAGCTCGCTTTCGTCAACGATCCGGGTCCTGCGATTCGAAAGATCGCTGAGATCGGTCTCGAGCGGTTGATTCAGGCGGGCCTCAAGCTTGAGATCGCCCAAGAAGCTCGAAAACACCTCGAGAACGGAGAGCTTCGCACCTTTGTCGAGATCGCCGGGGGATACGCCTTCTCGCGGTCTCAAGGCAACGCTTTCCCCTACGACTTAGTCGAGCACTTTGGTGCTACTGCCGAGGACCCCGCGGCGCCGATTAACTTCCTGCGCTTTCTCGCGGCCCTCGACCTCCTCGTCGAAGATCAACTCACGGACGACGAGATCGCCGGAGCCGGGCTTCCTCGAGCGGTCTTCCGATCTTACCGACGCCTGCGGAGCCGGCGCGCGGAGCTCGAAACGCTACTCCAGTCCCAGGGCTGTGAAGTGGTTCGGATTCCGAGTTATTCGGTCGGTCGAGTCAGCGTCTGCCCCATCAATGTTCTGCAGGATGCCAGCCGGCTCCTGATCCCTGTGGTCGGGAGTATCTACCGCTCCGTCGACGACGCGGCGATTTCACGATACCGGGCCGCGCTCGGCGACGAAGTGCGGCTGATCCCGATTTTGAGTTCCGATTCGCAATCGCGACTCGGTGGGGTCCACTGCACCGTCTCAGCGATGTACGAGGTTGACCATTAGCTCTCTCAGTTCTCAAGGCTCCCAGAGTGCGCACTGTTCGTCACGCGCGGCAACGTTAATGCCCTTTGACTTCCTGAGCCAGCCCTACTTCCTGGCCGGGTTGCAGGGCTACTCAGACCTCGCGCTCAGGCTCTTCTTTCGCCGGTCGGGTTGCCCCTTCGCCGTCACCGAATCGATTCAGGCCGCGGCGCTGCTTCGCGGCGGCAAGGTTTGGCGCGAGATCTTCCCCGACCATCCCGAGGCGCAGCAGGATCGACCGCTCGCGCACCAGCTCATCGGAGCGGACCCCGCCACGATGGCGCAGGCCGCGGCGGAGCTCTGCATACGTGGAGCGACTACGATCGATATCAACCTCGCCTGCCCCAGTAAGGTCTCGAAGAAAAAGCGGAGTTGCGGTGGCAATCTGCTCGCCGATCCCGATCTCGCGATCCGGATTCTGCGCGCAGTGGTCGAGTCGGTCGCGGGAGGCGCGACGTTGTCCATCAAGCTGCGGCGCAGTTTCGACGAGAGTGAATCCCACGTCGCGAGTTTCTACCGCATTTTGGAAGCGGGGCTCGAGTTCGGCTACCGCTGGGCGACCGTGCACGCACGCACCGTCGAAGCAAAATACCGCGGACCGGCGCATTGGCCCTTCCTTGCGGATCTTGTGACGCGCTATCCCGAAGCGACGATCTTTGGCAGTGGGGATGTTTGGACCGCCGCGGACGCGCTGGGCATGGTGCGCGAGACGGGGGTCGCCGCGGTTTCGGTGGCCCGCGGCGCGATCGGCAATCCCTGGATCTTCTCGCAGATCGAACGCCTGAGACGCGGCGAAGCGGCCGGCGCCCCGACGATCGCGGACCTCAGAACGGCGCTATCTGAGTACGCGGCTCTCGCGGACCGATATCTCAATCCGAAACTCGCCGGGCGGATGGTGCGCAAGTTCAGCATCAAGTGGGCGAGTTGGCATCCGGATCCGGAGAAATTTCACCGCGCGGTGACGCAGGCCAAGAACCGCGAAGAGTGGAACCGGGTCGTCGAGGCGATGCTCGATCGATCCGCTCGAGCCCTCTCATAATCGGCCCGTTCAGAGCGGCAGCAGCACCTCGAAGGGGTGCTCGAGGTTTGGTTGCCAACCATTGAGCGTCAGGCCGACGAGTAGATAACGTTCGTCGGGAGTGCTCGAGTCGGCTTTGACGGTGAGATCGATCTGGCGGAGTGGACACTCTGCCTCGGACTCCTCGTCATCGGGATCGACGAGGAGGGGTTCGAGCCAGGCGGGGAGGTCGTCGAGTCGAGTCTCGGCGGGCAGGCATTCGAGCAGCACGATGAGATAGTGAACGAGCCGCGCCGCAGTGATTGCAAAAGGCAGGGTCTTAAAGGTCTCGTGATCTCGATTGAGTTCCGCCTGCTTTGCTCCGTAAACGAGAGGCTTGCCCACGGTCGGCAGCCGCCGCACGACCGCAGCGTTTCGCATCGGAATCGGCTCGAGCGCGGCGATACCGTGCTGGTGCAGCAGTTCTGCGCCTCGGCCGCTGAGTTCGACGCGGAGCGGGCCGACCGCGGTCGCTTCGTCCGTGGACGCCGAGAGCGCGAGCGGCAACCCATCGATCAGGCCACCCCGTTCGATCCCCACCGCATGGCGAAAGTCGTTCTGTTTGAGCCACGAGTCGATCAGTCGCGTCGCGACGAAATAGGCGCTTGAGATCCAGCAGAGGGAGTCGGTATCGGACGGCTTTTCGAGCTCTTCGAAGGCGAGTCGCTCAACCGTGCTGCCGCTTGCGCCATACGGATAGCGCCCGAGGATTCGGGGGGCGGCGAGCGTGAGATAGTGAGCGCTCGACTGATCGCGGATCGCCCGCCACTCGATAAAGGAGGGTCCTTCGAAACTCGGAAGATCACCGTCGTCGTCCCGCAAAAAACGATCTCCACCGGTCAGCAGGGCGGGTAGGTGAACAGTTTCAAGCGCGCTCGCGAGGTCTCGCGTCAACGCAAAGTCTTCGGGCAGGGGGTCGACCTCATAGTCGAAGAGAGCGAGGCTAAATGGGCTCGCGATTTCTCGGCTCAGTCGCTCGGTGAGTCGGCGCAAGAAGTGACTCGACTCGAGTTGACTCAGGTCTCGCGTGAGTTCTCGTTTGGAGGCGTCGAACAGACAAACCTCCACTCGAGAACCCGAAGGGATGCTTCGCAAGAGCGTGGCGAGACCGCGCCATGATCGTTCGATGGTTTGAAACTCGGGGTGAGCGAGAATTGCCTTGAGTTGGCGATTGAGTCGGTGATTGAGATCTTCGAGTGATCGGGTCAGATCTGCGAGTTCGGGCGCACTCGAGGTGTCCGCGCCCGACAGTGCGCTCTCGA
>CAYZYD010000319.1:0-5548 GCA_964482505.1 uncultured Planctomycetia bacterium
CGGTCCACCCCTGAGCTCGACCGCGCGGGCCGCCGCGGCGAGGGCGTCCTCGCGGCGCCCGGCGCGGTTGAGAGCGTGGGCGAGCACGACGTGCGCGCGGAAGTCGTCGGGGGCGAGGTCGACGGCGTGTCGGGCGTGCAAGAGCGCGCCCGCGAGGCCGGACATCTCCGCCCCCGCGCGCAGCGACACCCGCGCCGCGAGGATCCGCACCAGCGGGTCGGTGGGCGCGTTCGCGAGCGCACATTCGATCTCGGCGCGCGCGACGGCCAAGAAGCCCGCGGCGAGCGCGGCCTCGGCCATGACGCGGTGGCACTCGGCCCGGTAGCCGGCAACCCGCGTCTCCGCCTCGCTGTCCGCGGTCGCCGGTTCGACGTCGCCGGTCGGCGCCGGCGCCACGCCCGGCAGGCGTTCCGGCGCGACGGCGGCGATCGCCCGCGCGGCGAGCGCGGCACGCCAGCCGGTCGCCTCGGCGGGCGTCGCCGCGGCGTCGAGATAGGCCGCCTCCGCCCGCGCGAGGATGGTCTCGATCAGCCTCTCCCTGGTCCGCGTCCCGAGCGGGGCGCTGCGCACGACCTCGATCTCCCGCGCGCGCAGCCGAGCCTCGCGCTCGAGCAGCGCACGGCCGCGTAGCGTGCGCCATCCGCCCGTCACGGATGCCTGATCGATCCTCTTGAAATAGAGCGGGCGCGGAATCGCCCGACAGGTGCCGTGGGTCACGAGCGCCAGAGAGACCGGCCGGTCTGCGCGGAACCCGCCGTCGCCGTGATCGCGCAGGCGCAGGCCAGCCCGGAACGGGGCCGACCGCGTCATCGCCTTGAGGCTGTAGAAGCAGCGGAGGCCGCCCGTCAGCGTCAGGAACATCCGCTCCTCCAAGTCGCCGTCGAGGTCGCGATGGGCGATCCGATCGCTGCGCTCCCCGGCGAACACGATGTCCGGCATCGCAGCCACTGCACCGGGATCGGCCTCGAGGACCTCGAGCGAGGCGGTGCAGAATGCCGGGTCCACGGTGTCGTCGTGAAACAGGAAGAAGAAGAAGGGCGTCTCCACACGGTCGAGCAGGTCGTTGACGTTGCCGGCCCAGCCGCGCCGTTCGGGCTGGACGAGGACCTCGACCCGCGGGTCGCTCTCGTACTCCCGGCAGATCTCGGCGGTCCGGTCGGTCGATCGGTCGACGGCGATCCGCACCCGGATATCGGACACCGACTGCGACAGCGCGCTTTCGATGCATGGCCGGATGAACGCCTCGGCCTCGAAGGCCGGCGTGCAGATCGTGACCGCCGGCGCCGCGCTCATCGGGGCAGGATGCGGTCCGCGAGGCGCCGCGCGAACAGCGGCGCGAGGGTGTACTTGCCGGTGTTCACCGAGTGGTAGCCCTCCCCGTGGGTGTGCGGACCGACGTCGAAGCGGCTGTGCAGCTCGCTGCACGGATCGTCGATGTCGCGGTCGCGCCAGCTGAAGATGGTGCCGCCGCCGAGTTTCGCTTCCGTGAACTGCGGCACCAGCCGGGCAAGCCCCGGCAGCACCTTCGTCAGCGCCGCGACGATGTTCCGTCCGATCTCGTCCGCCAGCGGCGGATCGGGCAGCACGTCCCAGGCCTCGGGCGGGGCGAGAGCGGCGGTGCGGTCGATGCATCCGAGCGGGTACCAGGACAGGTAGTAGGAGCCGTCCGGGTAGGGCACCACGTCGCCGTAGGGGCCGAGCACCATGGTCGTCGCCGGCGTCGCGAGCGGCCGTTCCGGTGCGCGCGCGTAGACCGCGAGCTTGCGGCGGAACAGGTGCGGGCGGGCGGTGTGGACGCCGGCGGTCGCGTCGAGGCGCAGAAGGTCGCTCCAGGTCGCGTTGACCACGTGATCGAACCGGCCGATCGGCCCGTCCGCGGCATGGAGACGGATGCCCCGCCCGGTTCGCTCGACCCGCTCCACCGCGGTCCGCGCGAGGACCGCGATCCGCGGGGCCGAGGCGAGCGCCTCGCCGATCGCGCGGGCGACGGCCTCGGTGTCGACGCATCGTTCCGCGACGGCGAACACGGCGGAGACCCGATCAGGGTCGATGCTGCCCGCCAGCGCGCCCGGCGGGACCGGTGTCGGCTCCGCCAGCCCGGTCTCGCCGAGGTACCGGCTGCCGGGGCGCGCCAGCGCCTCCCGGGCGAGCGCATGGATCGCCGCGTACCGGGCGGCGAGCTCGTCGGGGGCGACGAGGCTGTCGTTCATGACGAGATAGTGGAACGGCGGAGAGCCCCCCGTGGTGAGCACGGTGCGCGGCACGTATCGGCCGACCAGCGGCTCGAACGACACCGCGCCCTCGACCATGAGGCGGGCCGTCCGGTCGATTCCGTCGTGCGCGAAGACGTAGCCGAGGTGAATCTTCCCCTCGTTCCACCGGCTCGCGCGTTGCATCGGATGCTCGTGCCGCTCGATCAGGATGACCGAAGCGCCCCGCTCGGCGAGTTCGAGCGCAAGGAGCGCCCCCTGGATCCCCGCGCCGACGATCGCGATCGCCTTTTCCATCGCCCCTCCGGTTCGCGCTGAGACCCCGTCGTGCCTCGATTCGCCCGTCCTGCCGGCGCACTTCATCGACCGGAGATGGCAGGAAAGTAGCAGCACGAGGACGGCCACCACCATCCCGGGCGGCCGCGGCCGGCCTTTGCTCGTCAGAGCATCTGCTCGGGAAGCCAGGTGGCGAGCTGCGGCCACGCGATGACCATCAGCGCACACAGGAGGATCAGGATCCAGTAGGGCACCGACCCGCGGAAGATCTTGCCGAGCGTTGCCGTCGGGTCGGGGACGGCGGCCCGCACCGTGAAGACCAGCAGCCCGAACGGCGGGGTCAGCAGGCCCGCCTCGATCACCAGGATGCCAAAGATCGCGAAGGCGATCGGGTCAATCCCGAGCGAGGCGGCGATCGGGGCGAAGATCGGCACCGTCAGCAGGATGATCGAGACCGAATCGATCAGCATCCCCAGGATCAGCCAGATCACCACCATCATCATCAGGATCACGACCGGATCGGTGCTGATCGCAGCGAACAGGGCGGTGATCTCGTTGGTGGCGCCGCCGATCGCGAGGAAGCGGGCGTACATCGAGCCGGTGATCAGCAGGAACATGATCGGCGCGGTGGTCCGGCCGGCCTGGTAGATCGCATCGATGATCGCCGGCCAGCGCATCCCCTTGGCGAGCCCGACGAGGAGGGCGCCGAGCGCGCCGAAGCCGGCCGCCTCGGTTGGCGTGAAGAAGCCCCACCAGATGCCGCCGATCACGAGCAGGATCAGGAACAGGATGCCGAGACCGCCGATCAGCTCCGAGCGCTTCTCCTCCGGCGTGTCCTCGACCAGCTGCTCGTCGGAGTAGGGGGCGATTTCCGGATCACGGACCGCCGCGAAGATGCACCAGCCCGCGAACAGGAGCGCCAGCAGCAAGCCCGGGACGATGCCGGCGATGAACAGCGCCCCCACCGATTGCTCGGTGAGGATCGCCCAGACGATCAGCAGGATCGACGGCGGAATCAGCATGCCGAGGCAGGCGCTGCCGGCCACCACCCCGAGCGCGTAGGGCTGCTTGTAGTTGAGCCGCCGCATCTCCGGGTAGGCAAGGCGCGAGAAGGCGGCGGCCGAGGCAATGGACACGCCTGTGATCGCGGCGAACACGGCATTGCCGACGACGGTGGCCAGCGCCAGGCGGCCCGGCAGGCGGCGCAGCGCGCGGTTGCAGATCCGGTAGAGGTCGCCGGCGGCGCCGGAGCGAGCGACGAAGTCGCCCATCAACACGAACAGCGGGATGACTGCGAACACGTCCTTGCGGATCGCCTCGTAGGCTGTCGTTCCGAGGATGGAGAGTGCGACGTCGAAGCTGCCGAGCAGCAGCCAAACCCCGATCACGCTGACGACGCCGAGCGCGACGCCAATGTGGACGCCGAGCAGGACGAACACGATCAGGAGGGCGAGGATGCCCAGGATGATCTCGGTCATCGGCGTGTCCCGTCAGCGCTGGAGACGGGCGGGCACGCCGTCGTCATCGTCGAGACCCTCGCGCCAGTCGAGCCAGACCAGAAGCAGGTAGGCGGCCGCCGCAAAGACGGAGGTAACGACCAGCAAGAACCGGACCGGCCAGGTCGCAACCCGCAGCGCGCCCTCGCCCTCGTACTCGCCGATCCGGAAGGCGTCGAGCGCGGGCTGCCAGGAGGAGACCGCGATTCCGACGAACAGCACCGCGCCGAGGATCAGCGTAACCGTCCGCAACAGCTTCTTCGGCAGGCCGGCGAGGGCGTCGGGGATCAGCGTCGTGCGCAGCATCGAGCCGGTGAGGATCGCGAGCGGCAGCTGCAGGAAGGTGATCGCGACGACCGAGTTCTGGATGATCTCCTTTGCGCCGGGGAGGGGACTGGAGAACCCGGCCCGCCCCACCACGTCGACCACGATCATGACGCCGAGGACCAGCGTCCAGAAGGCGGAGACCACGTGAATCGCGCGGCTGATCCGCACGAAGGTGAAGGCCATGGACGCGTTTCCTGCGGCTGTTTCCTGCCCTCGCGCCGCGGTCGTCCGGCCGCGGTCGCGCTTTGTTGGCCCGGACGTTAGACGATCCGCCGAGCGCGCCGCAACCTTATTTATCGACCGCTAAATATCGCGCGAGCAGCAACGGGCGGGAGGGCGGCCGCCCCGCGCGAGGGCTTGACCGGGCCCGCGGCAAACGCGAATGTCCCGCTAGTTAGCGGTCGATAAATAAGGTCCGAGACGCCCCGACCGCGCCAAGAAACGTGCCGCGAGACCGGCACGACAACACGCTCGGAGGAGGAGATTGATGGGTTCCCTTTCCAACACCGCCCGCGCCGTGGTTGCCGGCGTCCTCGGCAGCATGGCGCTGACGGGCACGGCGGCGGCCGACACGTTCACTCTGCGGATCGGCTCGGGCCACCCGAACGGGCCGTCCGTGTACGTTTCGCTGATGGCCGACTACTTCGTGCCGGAGGTGAAGCGGCGCGTGGCGGAGGAGACCGACCACGAGATCGAGTTCGTGGAGGCTTACGGTGGCGCGATCGCCGGCGTCGCCGAGACGCTCGAGGCGGTTCAGAACGGCATCCTCGACATCGGCGGCTACTGCATGTGCTTCGAGCCGGCCAAGCTGTTCCTCCACAACTTCCCGTACTACGCGCCGTTTGGCCCGCAGACCTCGGTCGACGCGATGGCGGCCGTGCGCGAGGTGTACGACCGGGTGCCGTGGCTCAGCGAGGTGTTCGAGAACGACTACGGCCAGGTGCTGCTCGGGATCGGCGGTTGGGACAACTACCACCTCGGCACCACCATGGAGTGGAACACGGTCGCCGACCTGCAGGGCGTGAAGATCGGCGGCGCCGGGCCGAACCTGCCGTGGCTCGAGTTCGCGGGCGCCGTGCCGGTGCAGTCCACCCTGCCGGACGGCTACCTGTCGCTGCAGACCGGCGTCTACAACGGCTGGCTGATGTTCCCGTCGGCCTACCTCGGCTTCAAGTTCTACGAGCCTGCGCCGTACTACACGCTGATCGGCTTCGGCGCGATGCCGGTGAACGCGCTCAC
>CAYZYD010000320.1:0-5540 GCA_964482505.1 uncultured Planctomycetia bacterium
ACAACGCCAGGGAGGTCGAGGGCCGGCGATTCTTGCTCGAACTTTTCGAACAGGGGTTCAGCGGCCTTACCCTGATTTGGTTTTTTGAGGGGCTGATAACTCCGCCCGCATTGTCAGAAGAGAAACGATACCAGAAAGCGGATAAAAAACTCGCGGCCTCGATAGTCGAAGTCATCGTTTATAAATAAGACGAGACCGTTTTCGTCGCTGACAAAGCCGTCCGGCTTTTCGATCGTCCACCACCAGTTGACCCCCGCCCCCACACTGATCAGGGCTTGGCGGTTGATCATGAGGACGCCGTCGGCGCCGAGACCGAAGTCAAACCGAAACTCCTCGATATCACCCGACGCAAAACCGGTGTCGATCGGGACATTTTCAAAGTCCCCGTCGGCGTAACCGATGGCCCCGCGAATATAGGGGTGTAGCGCGACATTGATCCGTCGCGCCTGGGGATTGACCGTCGGGTAGAGGAGCGCCCCGCCTTCGAAGCCGACCAGGAAAGAATTGTCTTCGACTTCGGCGGCGCCGTCATCCCACTCTTTGCGTTCGAAAGCGAAGAACGCACCGACGACCTGTTCGACCTGACCGTCGGGTGGCCAGTGGTAAGCGAGCCCTGCTTCGTAGCGGTCCGAGCGGTCCCACTCTTCGTCGAGATCTTCGAGGTCGAATTCGCCGTCGATCGAGAGCTGGTAGTTAAAGGTGTAGACGAATCGATCGAGGAGGTCGTCTTCACCGTACACCGAGTCTTCGTAGCCGCCTTCCCAATCTCCAGAATAACTCGGGCGTGGAGAGTACTGAGCACGAGGCTTTAGAAAGGCGAAGAGAAGACCGCCCCCGAGCGGGTCGCGCGCGAACGAAAACTCGCGTGGGGGTTGGGCGAGGCGGGGTTGTCTCGAGCCAGTTGGGGAGATGCTCTCGCGGCCGAAGCCCTCGACTCGATAGCTGCTCGCCGAGATCCGAAACTCTTCCGCTTCACCAGAGCTCGGTACGCTCGGGGAGTCGTCGGATGGATTTCGTTCGAGCCGGGTGGGCCGCTCCGCCGGCGCCGGGGGTTCAGTCTGGGTACCCACCTGGGGTCCGACGACCGAACTTGGGGTCGACGGCAGAGCCGTGCAGGCCGCGACGGTAAGCGAAGCGAGGGCGAGAAGTGCAAGGCGCATTGCGGGTCTTTCGAGGAGGGGTTTGCGAGTGAGGGAACCTGTAACGATAACCTCGAGGTTCAGGCGCGCCAGCTCAGATTCCTTCGCGTCGCGAAGATCGATTGAAAACACGCTTTGAGGAGATCCAGCCGGGCTGCTAGGACTCGAGAATCCGAGAAAGTTCGGGGAGGGGCTCAAACTCATGAAAGCGACTCATTACCGGCCCGACTTCGGCCGATGAGAATGGGGGCTCTGAGGAAGTATCCGCCCGCGAAGTCATTCCGACGTTGGATATCTGCGGCGCGGTTCGTCGCCCGATTGGAGATAGAGACGATGCCAGTGAGTGATCTCGACGGGGGCAAGTTGCGCAGCTTTGTCCGTGTGCTTTTTCTGATCGCCGGGTCGAGCTGGGTTCTTCCCGCGACTACTCAGGCGGGACAGCCGCCCTACCGGCCCGAGGAGCTCGAGGCGACGCTCTTCTTAACCTGGGAGGGAAATCCGCAAACCTCGATGGTGGTTGAGTGGCTTCAGGCTGAGCCTGAGGCTCAGCGCATCGAGATCCAGTCTTCGGTCGGCAATGACGCATGGAAGGTGTGCGAGACCAGTTCGAGACCCTTTGGGGAGAGCAGCGACAGCGGACTCTGGGTCGGCTGCTGCCGGTTGCGCGGGTTGACTCCCGACACCCGCTATCGCCTTCGCTTCGACGGTCGCCTCGAGTACAGCTTCCAAACCCCGCCGATGTTAATCGAAACCCCAGTCTCGATCGCCTTTGGAGGAGACGCGGGTCCGAATCCCGGGACGGTTCGAACCTGTCGACTCGCCGCGTCCCAAGACCCGATGTTCGCGGTACTCGGCGGAGATCTCGCTTACGCAAACGGTCGCGCTCCCGAACGCTGGGTCGAGTTCCTCGGCGTTTGGCACCGCGAGATGCGTCGATCGAATGGCGACTTGATTCCGCTGGTGGTCTCGATCGGAAATCACGAGGTCGACAAACATCGGGGCCAAGGACGCGACGCCGCGCCCTACTTTTACAGTCTCTTTGCTCTCTTCGCTGAACACGGATACGCGAGCCTCGACTTCGGTTGGCTCACTCTGCTTCTGCTCGATTCCGGCCATACCGAACCCGTGGCGGGTGCTCAGTCCGAATGGCTCGAGCGAGAGCTCCAAACTTACGAAAACCGCGCGCATCTCATCGCGGTCTACCACGTGCCCGGGTTCCCGTCGTTTCGGCGATACGAAGACGGCACCGCTCCGCTCATTCGAGAACATTGGTCGCCGCTCTTTGAACGATATGGAGTCGACTGGGTCTTTGAGAACAACGATCATACCTTCAAACGCACGCACCCCCTCCGCGGGAGCCACCCCGCCGCGGACGGCGTCGTTTACTTCGGTGACGGATCGTGGGGGGTCCTGCCGCGGTCGGCGCTTCCCGAAACCGCCGAACCCTATCTCGCCAACACCGCGACCGGGAATGTCTTCACCCATGTGACGCTGACCGCGACCGACCGGTTCGCGACGAGTTACGAAAGTTCGACTCGCGAAGTCGTCGACGGCTGGCCGTTGCCGACGGCTCACTTGATCGAAGTGCCGGAGTTAACTTTTGTGGGGGAGTCCGTGGCAATCCGCGCTCGCCTCGATTTCCCCGAACGGCGGTTTGAGTCGCACGGACAGTTGCTAGTCCGAGGTCCCGAGGGGGAGTCGTGGGTGGCCGGGGACTTTCGACTCGATCCCAGCAAATCGACCCAAATAACGGCGGCTTTCACTCCGCCACGGCCGGGTCGCTACGAGATTGAACTCGCGGGAATGTGTTTGAGAGACAACGCTTCAGACCACCGCTTTCGTTCGGGACCCGTAGGCGGGTTTGAGGTTGTCGCGACGGATCCTCGGCCGGGAAGACCTCTGCCTTCCGACTGGGTCTCGGGCGTCCGCTACGAAATCTACGAAGGGCGTTGGCGCTGGCTTCCCGATCTCGATCGAGAACTTCCGGAGCGGGTTGGAATCGCAGGCGGCATCCGACTCGATCAAATCCCGGGCCTACCCAACCGGTATGCGGCGGTTCGACTACAGGGAGCGCTCCATCTTCCCGAGCCCGGGTTTTACGAGTTTCGAGTCACGAGTGACGACGGGGCGCAACTCTGGATCGGCGAGCGACTCCTCACACGAAGCGACGGCCGGGTCCAAGAGGCGCGCGTCCACACGGGTCGAGTCCATCTCGGGCGGGGCTGGCACCGTTACCGAATCGAGCACTTCCAAGCTCGCGGGGTGGCCACGCTCGAAGTTGAGCTCGGGCGCGAAGGTTCGCTTCGGCCTTTCGCTGACTGGGAACTCAAGACGGCGCCGCTCCGAACCTTCCAGCTCGAAGCCTTTGTCAACCGGGAGATCGGTGGTGGCTTGCTCAAGCTCGGGTTCGCTCGAGCAGATTCTGACCGAGTCTACCTGACGCGCGAGCGAGCCGATCATCTCGGGGCACTGCTCGTCGGCTCCGAGACGGACGGAATCGATCAGCTCGAGCTCGGCACCGAACTTGGCCCCGACCAATACCTCGTGCGGCTCTCGAGTCTCCGGGAGGGCTGGCGGTGGTGGGAGTTTGTCGCAAGACCCGACCCGTCCCAGTTCGCCCGACGAACCGTCTCGGGCATCCCTTCGGAGGGGGGACGGGTTCAGCTCGCTGGGTCGGATCTCGTCGTCGGCGAATGCCTCCCGTTTCATTACAAGTTGGATCGCCGCGGGGCGGATCTCCGATTTGCGGTGTTCAAAGTCGAGGGCGACGCGCGCCGGATCCTCCAGCACACTCGGGTCCCCGATTCTGACGAGGGTTACTTTGTTTGGCGATCTCTGCACCTCGAGCCCGGGATTTATGAGCTCGGGCTGATCGAACCGACGGACTTGCAACCCGGGTTGAGTCCGGTGTCGGGCTTGGCCGGAAGTACCTTTCGGGTTCGAGCGGAGAGTGCCCGAGAACTTCCTCAGGACCGGGGACAATTGCGCGTTCTCACCTGGAACCTCGGGCACGCGCGCGGGCCGGGCGGACCGGAGCGGATCGCTCGGATCCTCTACGAGAGCCAAGCGGACTTGATTCTGCTCCAGGAATGTTCGTCTCTGCGCTTTCGAGAGTTGCTCGCGGCCGTTCGCGAGAACGCTCACTATCTCTACGCCACGGGATCTGAGCTTGCGACGATTATCAGCCGTTACCCGATTGTTGAAGAGTACTCGGTCCCTGGAGTCGAAGCGCAAACGGCGGCTGGGATCATCTGTAAGCGCCCCGACGGGAGCCGGCTCCGCGTCGTCAATCTGCACTTAGAAGCCCAGCCGTACGGTCCCTATGAATTGCGGGATGGAACGGAAGGGCCCGCGCTGGTCGAACTCGAAGAGAAGACGCGGGGCGAGCAATTGAGTCATATCCTACGGACGCTCCCACCCGGAGCGGCACTCGATGCGATACCGACCATCCTCGGAGGTGATCTGAATACCCCCTCGCACCTCGACTGGACCAGTGATAACCGGCGTCAAAACTACGGAGTGGTGGTGCCGTGGCCCGTGACCATGAGGCTCGGTCGATACGGCTTTCGCGACGACTTTCGGTCGCTTCACCGAGACCCGACAACCGTCCGCGGATTCACCTGGTCGCCGGGGCAGCCTTCGGGGGTGTGGCCGGTCGGCGACGTCGCGGACCGTATCGATTACATTTTCTCGCGATGGACCCCGGGTCACAAACTCGAGCCGCGGTCGGCGGTCGTTTTGGAAAGTGACCCTTGGCCTTCTGACCACCGAGCCGTGGTGATCACTTACGAATAACTACTTACTCTGGCGCTCCTGGGCTTCCTCGAGGAGGCGTTTCGCCTCACTGTCGCCAGGATTGACCTCAAGAGTGCGATTGGCGTACTCGATCGCCTTTTCGTAGTTTTCGAGCTCGAGATAGCATCGCGCCATCCGTGGGTAGATCAGGAAGACGTCGGGATTGTCAAAAGCCGCCAGTACTTTGAGTTCGCGCAATGCCGATTCCCACGCTTCGAGTTGGAAATAAGCCTCGCCGAGGTGGACGTGGATCTCGCGGTCGAACGGGTTGATATAAACCGCATCCCAAAGGTAGTCGACGACCCCTTCCCATTCCTCACGAGCGATGTGCACTGTGGCGCGCCGCTTGCGCGCGACGATGTCTTCGCGATCGTAACGACGCAACTGCTTGAGCACCTCGTAAGCCTCGTCGAGCCGCTCCTCTTCGTAGAGCAGGTTGATAAGGAGGTAGTAGGGATTTGACTTCATACCGAAACGCGGCCGCGTTCCGATCGGGTGAATTGTGACCGCCTGCTTGAGACAGTTGATCGCTTTCTCGGGTTGGCGGTTCCGTAGGATCGTCCCCAGCGCCAGATAGGTGCGGAATTGTTATCGGGTGCCGAGCTC
>CAYZYD010000321.1:0-5012 GCA_964482505.1 uncultured Planctomycetia bacterium
AACGGGTATCGTCGCGAAGCAGGGCGCCAAGCTGGAGAAACGCGGCGAGGAGAACGAGGGCGATCGGAATCGCGATCGAGAGAATCTGCCGAATCGATTGGGCTCGGAACCAGGCTCGGGTTCCCACCGCTGGAGTCGCAGCCTGGGTGCCAGCTTCACTGCCAGTTCCAATGCCAGTTTCGACGGCGGTTTGGTTCGACCCCACTTGAGAATCGCTCTGAACCGAAGAGTCATTCGGGTTTTGGTTCAAAGGTCGTTCCTCGCTTGCGCACTTCGAGTCTTGGTTGAACGATCAGGTCACTACCGATCGAATGCTGATCAGTCCGTCTTCTTGAGGGTGGCAAAGGAGACCTTCGCTTGCGCCTTGCGACAAGCGTTGGCGACATCGACAACCGACTGGAACGGCAACTTCGAGTGCGCACGGATCAACGCCTTCGTCTCTTGCCGCACTGCTACCTCGCGGGCGAGCATCGCCTGCAAGTCTTCGAGTTCGAGCACTTCGCCGCCGACGACGACGCGCCCGTCGTCGAGGATATTCACCACGATCGGATCTCGACTCTCGTCGATCTGACGACCAGTGTCACTCTTCGGGACCGAGACTTCCATCTCTCGTTCGAGCTTCTGGAAAGTCGTAGCGACGAGGAAGAAAACGATCAACAAGAAGACCACATCGATCATCGGCGTGAGATCGAGCGTGAAATTCTCGTCGTCTTTGACTCGAATCGCCAACTATGCCGCCTTATCACTCAAACGCTGCTTTTGGCGGTGGATCTCCTGCACGCGTTGGGAGATCTCATCGAGCTCATTGACGAGCCCGCGCACCCGGCCGCGAAAGTAGAGGAAGAGAACGAGCGAAGGGATCGCGACCGAGAGACCCGCTGCGGTGGTCACGAGCGCTTCTCCAATTCCTTCGGCGAGCAGCTCGGGATTGCCGAGGGCCTGCTCCTGGGCCACCGTGAAGAAACTCTGAATCATGCCGAGGACGGTCCCGAGAAGACCGAGGAGCGGCGCGACGCTCGCGATCCCTTGGAGCGCGCCGAGATTTTTTTGAAGCCGGTCGGCTTCGCGTTGCCCCGCGTCTTCGAGCCCGCGCTTAAACTCAGGGCGTGGCTCCTCCCAGTGGATCAATCCGGTCCTCAGCATCCGCGCCACAGGACTCTCTCCGGGTTCGACGTCGCGACGGACCAAATCGACCTTACCCGCCGAGAGCTGTTCTTCGGCGCGGCTCCAAGTGTCGGCGGGAACAATCTGACTCCGGCGCAGCGCCCAGGCGCGTTCGAAGGCGACTCCGACCATCAAGATCGAAGCGAGTCCGATCGGGACCATCAGCGGTCCGCCGTTGAGGACGAGTTGCCCGAGGGTTGTCAGCACGCCTTCCGAATCGCCTCCCGCCTGCAGCAGCAAACTTGAAGGCCACGACCCCAGCCCTGAGAGCAATCCCTCGACGCCCGAAATCAACAGAGTCATCGCCATCGGTTAACCTTCAATGCTGTCGAGGAGTTTCTTCGCTTCGCGGCCCCAAGCACTCTCGGGATCCTGGTTGTAAGCGTTTGTCAAAATGCGTTTCGCTTCGGCGGTCTTCCCGAGGGCGATCGACTGACGTCCCGCTTCGATGGCGCTCCGCGTCGCCCAAGGCTTATAAGGGAAACGGATCGTGCCGCTCAGGTAGGTCGAGATCGCACGCTCGAGATCCCCGAGTTCGACGTGGGCATTCCCCATCTCAAAGTGGGCTTCGGCCGCGACGAGTTCGCCTGCGGCGAGCGCGCTCTCAAAATGGCTGAGTGCCGACCGGGCCGCGCCGAGCTTGAGGAGGGCGCGCCCGAGAGCGACCGATCGCCGCGCCTTGAGCGGAGTCGAGAGATCGTCGGTTTCGACCGGTTCGAGGAGCTGCTTGATCTGTTGCCACTCCGCGTCACCCGTCAGAAGCTCGGCGTAACGAATCTTCGCTTCACGCTGGTAGGCGTGCTGATCCGCTTGTCCGAGGAAGGCCTCGAGAAGCGCTCGCTCCTCTTGAGCGCGCTCGAGCTCGCGCGCCGCCTCGGAGGCGAGAAAGATCGATTCAGACGATACGGGGGCTTCGGGATAATCGGTCGAGACCTTTCGAAAGCTCGCGAGCGCGAGCTCCCAGTTCTCTTCGCGTCGGTGGCTCCACGCGATGCGGTAGGTGACAAAAGGACCGAGCCGATCGGCGTCAGCCGACTCGAGCGCCTTTTGATAGTGGGATCGAGCAAGTTCGTAGTCGCCGGCCGCGTAAGCGATCTCGGCGAGTCGATATTGCGTGTCGCCGACAAACGAACTCTCGGGGTATCGAGTCAAGAGTTCGGTGAAGAGGTTCTTCGCCTTGTCGGTCTCCCCCGCCTCGCTCTCGAGCCAGGCGAGTCGGTAGAGCGCTTCGTCGGCCTGAGGATCCTCACCATGCTCGCTGTAGAGCTTTGCGAGCCAACCTCGCGCCGCTTCGGGATCCCCCTTGGCTTCGGCGAGCCGCGCGAGTTCGCGGATCACCTCGGCTCGGCGCGAACCGTTTGGGTGCTCCTCGAGATACCGGGTGAAGTACCCCTCGCTCGGCTCCAAAAGCTCCTGGGACTTCGCCACCTGACCCGCGAGAAAGATCGCCTCACTGCGGACGTCGGGATACTCGGGGAGCGGCTCCCAACCGAACAATTTCGCGAGCGTCGCTTCGGCTTGGTCGAAGGTACCGAGGCGCCATTCGCAGAACGCAAGCGCGAGCACCCCGTAGCCCCAGGTCTCGGACACCGGGTTGTTCTTGACGAATGACCGGAGCGGCTCGGTCGCCTCTTGGTGGCGCCCCGCCGCCGCGAACAGTTCGCCGAGCTCGAGTTCGGCGCGGGCGCGCGTCGTGGGGATTTGACTCCGCTTGAGCACACTCTGAAAGCGCGGAGCGACTTCGTCGACGGGTCGGTTGAGCGCGACGAGCAGACTCGCAAGCTCGAGTTCGCAAAGGGCACCCTCTTCGCCCTCGGCATCGAGACCCTGGGCTGTATCGAGCGCGACCACGGCTCCTTCCGGGTGTTGGCTCTGGCGATACGCAAAGCCGAGCACCCGGCCGACCTCGGCCACGAGACTCGGATCGACCGCCTCCCCCGAACTCAACGCGATCGCGTAAGCCGCTTGCGCCTCGTCAAAGAAGGACTGAAGCCGCGCGGCGCTTTCGGCGGGCTTTGCTTGAAAGAGCGACCAAGCGAGGCGGGGCCAGATCGCGAGGCGAGCCGTGGCCGAATCAGTGCCGGCGAGCAACGTCTCAAACGACTGTATCGCCACGGGCCAATTCTCGAGTCGAATCGCACTCTCCCCCGCAAAGCGGGTGACTTGACCAGTGAGCTCGTGATCGGGGTACTTTTCGACAAAGGCGACCTTGGCTTCGATGACCTCAGCGTCGCGATCGAGTTGGAAGAGACACTCGACGCGAGCCGCCGCCATCTCGACACTCTTCGAATCTTCGGGGTAGCGCGAAATGAAGTCGGTCGACGCCTTGAGCGCGCCTTCCCAATCGTAGATCGCACGCTTTTCAAAGCTCAGACGGTAGAGCGCCCAGTTCGACCACTGTGTGGACGCGTCGGTTTCGGCGAGGTACTCAAAGAATGCGATCGCCTCGTCGTGCCGGTTGGCGACACCGCGCGACCAAGCTCGCCAAAAAGTCGCTTCGTTCTTGGTGTCGGCGACGTGATCCTCGAGGAGGGCGTCGACCTCTTCGACGCGACCCGTCTCAGCGATCACCGCCGCGAGGATAAGGTCGATACGAAGCCGCTCCGGGGATTCGCGGTATTTCGAGTACGCCTCCTGCCGAGCCGACTGAATACGACCCGTGTCCCCCGCGAGATTCGCTGCCCGAGCGATGCCTTCGAGCGCGAGCGGTCGACGCTCGGCCCCCGTCACGCGATCGTAGGCTTGAAGCGCTGAATCGGATTGACCGAGGGCGAGGTGAAGGTCGCCGCTCAAGAGGTGGATCGGTTCGCGCAACGTCTCGGGGGCTTTTGACAGGTCGACCCGCTCGAGCGTCGCGATCGCTTCACCCGCGCGACCCGCACGCTGCCTCATCCCGGCGAGATTGTAGGCCGAATAGGGAAAGAACTCCGACTCAGCGTGCTGGTCGACAAGTCTCTGATAATAAGTCTCGGCGCGCTCTGAATTCTCGAGTCGAACCTGCGCCTCGGCCGCCCAATAGAGAGCCGCCGCCTCCCCCTCCCCAGGATCGCTCAGAAGTTTGTCGAGAACCGAGCTCGCCTCCTGGTACTCGCCGACCTTGACGAGCGATTCGCCCGCGCGCAACAACGCGTCGCGCCGGTGGCTGGTCTCGGGAAATTTCCGAATCAGCTCGAGGTAGCGTGCTCCGGCCGAAGGTAGCTTCTTTTCAACGTAGTAACACTCCCCGAGCAAGAAGAGTGACTGCTCGAGCAGCTCGGGTTCCGCCTTACCGTCGCGTACCTCTTCGAAATGGGGAATCGCTCGCGCGTAGAGGCCCATATCGTAAAAGCCCTTGCCGAGCCGGTAGGCTTCCCCGGGATCCTGGGCGGAAAGGGAAGAAGCGGCGACCAGGGCCACCCAGCCCGCGAGTCCGAACCGAGAAACGGCAAGAAGTCGAAGCAACTGGGGGATGAGTGCGCGAGTCGAGGTCTCCGAAGACCTCCCTAACGAGTGAGTCATCGGCGAACTCCCGTGAGACAGATATTTGAGCTATTAGAGTCGGTACCCACCAGCCCCGCGGGGCCGGCGGACTTTTGGCAGATCGAACAGGCCACGTTCAGCGTCTCTTCAAAGATTCCGTGTCCTCAAAATGAGGTCGGCCCGGAACGGGTTAGCGTGCGAGAAACCTCAGAAAGCGGCGGGTCGCGTTAACAAAGGCGGCCCGCGATCTTAAAGGCCGCAGCCCAGCTCTCCAAGCTCCGGCTCGAATGCGGCTCGTCAGCACGACGGGTCAGGCGGCGCCGCAAAAGTTATCGGGCTTCCCGCTCGGGACTTTGATTCAATCATCCCAAATTCGAAATTGCGCGCTT
>CAYZYD010000321.1:5022-5533 GCA_964482505.1 uncultured Planctomycetia bacterium
GGCAGGCTCGCTGGCTCCCAATAATCACAGATCGTCACAACGCTTACGCAAGCGGGTGCTAGCGAAATCGGGGGGAGTTGAGCTCTCTAAAATAATGTCGTCGAAAATTGGGACAGATCGAGTGAAGCTTTATTTCTTGGTGCCTCGTCGCGCGCGCGTTCCACTTTGGGCCTTCCAATCCTCGCCGAAGTACCCGGCTCCGAGGATTCCCGCCCGACCCCGCCTCGGATGCGACGCGTCGTAGACGAGCCAGTCGGGAAAGCCGGCTCCTGAGACAAAGTAGGGAAGCCGGAAGGTCGACCGAAACGCTCGAGCGCTCGTCCCCGTAACGAGCCCCACCGAGTGGCGCGGAGACTCTCGGCGCGGCACCACTGCGAGGAGCGCGCGATCACCGCTCCACTCCCAATCCCCGAGGCGGAGCTGCGCCCGAGTGACGTCGACGGGATCGCGGTCGACGAGACTCGACCAAGCCTCGTTGGTCTCGCGGTTACCGTAGAGCACCACGTTTGAT
>CAYZYD010000322.1:0-5484 GCA_964482505.1 uncultured Planctomycetia bacterium
CGACATTCAAAGAAGTCAATAATCAGCGAGACCCCGATACCAGTACTCGTCGACCGACTCGCCGAAGCTCGCGCCGACGCAGCCGGAGGAACGCTCGGCGGCCCCAAGCGACCCCGGGTCAGGTGAATGTGAAGATGATTCGAGTGGGGTCAGCGTTTCACATCGAAGACAAGCGGTATATCTGTCTCGACGTCAACATCGAGGAGAGCGCGTTTGTCTATTCTGAGGATGGCAATTCTCGTCAGTTCCGGTTGATCAAGGAAGAGCCCGAGAGCCGTCTGCAAGTGAAGGGTGATTTTCTATATTTCCCGGGCGTGCCTACAGACCCAGAAGAGGCGAAGAACGAGACCGACCTCGACCTGCTCGGGGAGGTCAAGGGGCTGGATGGTGATGAACTAGGGAACAGCCGAGCTCGAACGAGCTCAGCTCGGTCGACCTCGGCGCGCCCACAGCGCCCGAGCCGGAACCGCAACGTTCCGTCCAAGTCAGATCGCAAGATAACTCCGGACCAGGTCAAGGAGATTGGGGAAGCGTTGCGTAACAAGGAAATTACTCCGCGCGACAAGGAAGCTCTGCAGAAGCGGATCGAAGCGATGCAGAAGCGCAAGCAGCAGAAGCAGAGAACTAAAAAGTGAGCCGAGTCGCCGGATTAGAGATTACTAAGGACCGTGTCCGTCTCGCTGTGCTCGAAGGTTCCGCCAAGAGTTACGCACTCGAGGATTATCTCGACGAAGAGCTGACGGGCGAATCCGAAGTGGAGCGGCAGGAGTCGCTCGGTCGGATCCTCGGGGAATGGCTCGCGGCCGACAAACGTAACCGCAACACCGATATCATCGCCTCGATCGATTCGAAGCGGACCACGCTGCGTGAGATCTCGGTTCCTTTCGCCAAAGACGAACAAATCGTCAAGACGATTCGCTTCGAGGCGGAGAGTTATATCCACTCGCAGGCGATCGAAGATATTATCGTCGAGTATCTCAAGTGCTCTGAATCTGAAAACTCGAGCCGGCTCCTGATCTGCGCCGCGCCCAAGAAGGTGATCGGGGGATACCTCGAGGAGTTGCGCGAACATAAGATCGATCCGATCTCGATCGAGCTCGAAGTTACCGCGCTCGCGACCGCCTTCTCAACGAGCCCGCTTTACTCGCCCGAGCAGACCACGCTTCTGGTTCAACTCGACCGGAGCGCTACTCGGATGGTGCTGATCCAGAACGGCCGAGTTGTCAAAATCCGTTCGATCTGGAGCCATTTCGATCCCGGGAGCAATGGCGCTGCGGCGCTTCCGGCCGAGTCGAGTTTGGCCGAGGCTGCGACCTCAGGGAGTTCTCAGGAAGAGAGCTCGAATGGGGCGAGTTCGAGTGGAGAGAGTTCGAATGGTGGTACCGCCGAAGATCCGCCCGAGAAGGTTGGGGAGTCCACCGACTTTGGAGTCGAGCGAGTCGAGAGCGACACGAGTGTATTCGCCGCAGACCCCGACGAGCTTCAGGACGAGATCACCAAGCGCTTCGAGGCGATCGAGCGATCGCTTGAGAGTCTCGACTCAGACGACTCTGGGGACGAAGAGATCCCGTTCGTGGTGCTATCGGAAGACGACTACAACTCGCTGCGCGGAAGCGACGGCG
Source organism: uncultured Planctomycetia bacterium (assembly GCA_964482505.1). GTDB lineage: Bacteria > Planctomycetota > UBA8108 > UBA1146 > JAJFFE01 > CAYZYD01. Next base: position 1,623 of record CAYZYD010000322.1, read on the forward strand.
AGCGAGTCGAGGGAGGCTCGGCGGGATCGGGTTCTGAGAGTCGACCGGCGCCCCAGGAGAGTTCTCCGAGTACGAGCCTGGCGGTAACAAAGAGGTCAAAGGACGAAGAAGAGAAACCCGCGAGCGCCGCGGCTACCGCCCTAGCCGAGTACGCGCCACTCTCGAGCACCGACAAATTGATTCTCGAGATCGAACGAACCTTCGCGAGTTACTTCCTCGCCGAAGGCATCGATCTCATGGTGCTGACCGGAGCCGCTTCGGGAAGCAGCGATCTTAATGCGAGGCTCAAAGATCACTTTGAGGTCGACGTGACTAATTTCGACTTTGGCGATTCGCTCGAACTCGAGTGGAAAGAGGGCGAGCTCAAGACGCTGAATCGCGAAGGCGCCGTCGCCTGTGGTCTCGCGCTGCGCGGGCTCGATCTCGGGCTCGCCGACTTTGACTTGCGCAAGGAAGAGTTCCGCTACGAGCGCCGGTTCGCCCGCCTCATGCCCGCGCTCACCCTGACGGGGCTGCTCCTCTGCGCGACGAGTCTCCTCTGGTGCTTTGAGCGCGAGAATCAGTTTCAACTGCTCAAGAACGAGTCGGACCGACTCACCGCGCGCCAGGGCGAGATGGTGAAGAACAAGTTTGGCAAGAAGCTCAGCCCTTCCCCCGATTACTTCCTCGCGGCTAAGAAGCGGCTTGAGGATATGAGCGGAACGGGTGGCGGCCGCTCCCGAAACCGGAGTAGCGGGATCGAGGAGTTCGCCCACCCCAACAATATGCTCCTCGAAGTGATTTCAGCGATCCGAACCGCGGGAGACACTCCCGAGCCCGCGGTTTATCCCAAGTATGAGCAGTTCGATCTCAACTGTGTCAAGAAGAAGAGCTCGAAGTCGACCATTAAGTTTTGGGTGGAGTCTTTCGACGATTTCACCACCGTGTCCAAAGCGCTCAAAGATCTCGAGAACTTTGATTGCACGATCAGTAACGATGTCAATCGATCGGGGGGTTACGACGTGACGGCGCAGCTTACGTTCAAGGAGGAACTCCTGCCCAAGAAGAGAAAGCGGTGAGTTATGGCGGCTAAGTCGACGAAGAACGATCTGATCCAGATCACGATGCTCACCTTCTATCTTCTCGCACTCTTTTTTGGTGGTTGGGGGATGTACCGTCAATTCGTTTCGATCGAGGAAGAGGCTCTGCGACGTGATCGTGAGAATCGCAACGTCGACAAACTCGATGAGTTGCTCAAGAAGGACGATACCGATCAGATTCTGAGAGAGTTCCAGCGTAAGCAGGCCCTCGACGATGATGACTTGCAAACGAGCGTCAACGACGTCATTTCAAATATGCCCAGTTTGCGACCCAAGAAGATCAATCCGATTCGAGAGCGCTCGCTCGGTGGGGGCCTCACCGAAGAGACCTTCAACTTCAGCTTTGAAGACACGTCGCTGCGGCAAGGGCTACTCAACTTTATCGAACGGCTCCGAGACGAGCGGCCCAATATCTACGTCGAGAAGGTGAACTTCCGGCTGCGCAAGGACGACCAATGGACTTCCGACATCCGGCTTGTGACCTACAAAACCGATAAGTAGTGGACTGTAGATCCTACTTCGACCACAAGAACTCGGCCGTCAAACCTTCGCCAAAGAAGATCCAGTTAAACTCGCTACGCTCGAAGCAGAAGAGCGGAGCCGCAGGTTTTTCGAGTTCGGTACAAAAGTTCTCGATGCGATTGGTGACGGGGTTGTAGGCCTCGATCCGGCTGGTGCTCGATTCGGTATCCTCTCCCCCGGCGATGAGGATGCGACCGTCGGGCAGCGCAGTCCAAGCGAAGTCGGTGCGCCGCGTGGCGAGTCGATCAGCGTCGCGCAGCGCGAGGATTTGCCGCCGGTAGGGGTAGATATCGAAGCGGAAGCAGAGCTCGTAATCGAGGTCTTTGGTCGGGGCGCTTTCGAAGGGGGCTGGCTGCTCCGAACTCCCCCCGATGAGCAATATCGGAAAATTCTCCTCGGCTAAGAGAATCAATCGGTGACCACAGCGCGGCTTGATCAACCAATCGCGGGGTACGTCAAATCGTTCGAGTTCCATTTGCTTGGCGGAACGCGTGAACCGAAAGAGCTCGGGTCGCGCGAGCAGTCGCTTGCGGATAACGCTGGTGCCAAACCCGGGGTCTTCAATTCCGAGTCCCCCGAAGACAAACAGATAGACCCCGCCTTCGCGGTCGACGAGAAGCGACTGATGATGCGAGCGGGGCGCCTTCATGCTGCCGAGTCGCTGCGCCTTATATTCGCCGAGATTCGGAGCGAACTCGATGAGTTCGACGGTGGCGTCGAAGTCTTTGAATTCGTTGAGACCCCCGACGACGACGAGTGATCCGGCCGACTCTGATGAACTGAGGGTAGTATCGCGAGGCAGCGCGTGGGCCGAGTGGTAGAGGCGATTGACGAGCCCCGTCTTGAGAGTGCGGGCGCGGGTGGCGTCGGTGAAGGGGGAAATGATCTCGATCGTCGTGAGCATCTGACCGAGCGCGCTGCCTCCGTAGAGCACGATGAAGTCGTCGCGGGTTCCCTCTTCGCCATCTTCACCGGCGAAGTAGGTACTCGTATGTCCCTCTCTTGGGGTGTCGAGAGTGATCCGCCGGAACCTGCCGAGATCGCCGCGGTAGAGGAGGGCGAATCGCCATTCCCCGCCCGAAATCAGGCAGCTGTAGTTGGGAAGGGGCGTCACTACGAGTGCTTCGGGTTTGAATCGGTCCGGTTGGAGATCTTCGTGAAGCGGCGCCAAATAGCGAAAGACCGACTTCTCGCCGGTGAGATCGATCGCGATCGGATCGCCAGCACCCACTCCATACCGGTCGACGAGGTAGGGGCTCGGCGATACCGACGTCCCCCTGACTCCGATGCCCGAAGGGCTGCCGCTGTAGTGTTGATCGGGTTGATAGACGCCCCAGAGCGAAAGCCGCGGGCCCTCGCCCAGGATAACGATCTGGCTGCGGGGATCCGGGCCGGGACGGATTTTCGATTTGAGCCCTCGATCGCTCAAGCAATCACCGGGTACCGGCAGCCGGAAAAGACTCGTAGGAACGAGCCGTCCCCCGCGTTTGAGAATCGGGCTCGCACTGATCGGCCGGTCCCAACTGAGCTCGATTTCGTCACCTTCGTTGACGGTGAGGCTGGCGTCGGTATCGCGCCAGTGAGCTCTTGTGAGTTTGGCCGGTGCGGGCAGCGGATACCCGAGGTCGACAAAATCGCGGCTCCCCCCGACCGACTCGCCGTTCGCGTCGATCAGCTTGATCTGAGTCCAGTCGATCGCAATTCCCGTTGCTCCCGAAGTCTCGGCGTAACTTCCCTCGACTTGAAGCCGAGAACTGCCCGACTTAATGCGGACAAAAAGTTGATTGCTGAGCCTCGTATGCCCGGCTGGAGCTTCGGTCGTGATTTCGTAATGGCCGAGCGCCGTCTCGGGTGGGTCGAAAGCGAGCCCCGCCTGCGTTACAACGGGGAGATCGACGGGTCGGCTGAAATAGAGAGCGATCGATTCCCCGGGCTCGATCTCGCGGTTGAGATTCTGGTCGTCGAGGAAGATCGCTTTGGTCAGTTCGATCTGATCGGCGCCGCAGCCCCCTGCCAGCCCCGCGGCAGTAATCCCGAGGAGTGAAGTGAGGCCCCGTCTCAACCGTAGCCAGCCCCGGGGCTGGTCATGGGGACTTTCTGAGCATCGGGTAAGGAGTCGGGTGATGGATATCAAGGGGTCGAGTTTCGTCGCGCCTGCATATTGTCACCGCCTTGCAAGTCGCCGCGTTCTGTTCCGAGCTCGGAACGCGCTAGTGTCCTGTTCGGAAAGTTCGAGTGAGAACTCGGCGAGCCATTCGGCC
>CAYZYD010000323.1:0-5471 GCA_964482505.1 uncultured Planctomycetia bacterium
CCTCCGGTCGAATCCGTCCGTCTTCCTTGCGAGCGAACGCCTTGCGACTTCTCGCGACGCGGTTCATGAATCATGCGGGCTTAGAGGGAGCGGCCAGCCTCGACCCGTCATTCTCTACGCCACGAAGTTGTCGCAAGAGATTCAGGGACACCCCACATCGCAACCGAGCGACGTACCGAGGTCCGCGTCGAGATCGCACCCGGGGAAGGGGCTTGCGGGCGCGGGGCCTCCTGAGAATTGGTAATTGAGCAGGTAGATCGGTTCCGCGATTCCGCCGAGTTGGCCGTCACCGTCGAGATCGATCGTCTCGAGGCAGAGCGGGGCGGGACCGTTGTTAAAGAGATAGTCCAAGAGGTAGATCGCATCGGCAAGCGGGGTGACGCTCCCGTCTCCATTGGCGTCGCCTCGGGCGAACGCGACGTTGCGAATGACAGTTGGTGGAGAGATAAACGCCCCCGAAATAATCAGGAGATTCCCGCTATCGACGGCGTCGGGGCTCGCGCCGTTCCCTTGCATCTCGTTTGCGAGGATATCGATCTTTCCGTCACCATCGAGATCACCCGCGGCAGCGCTGTAGCAGAGCGTGTCGCCTGAATCGCCCCCGGGCATCTGGCCGAGCGCACCCTCGATCAACGTGACGTGCGCGATCCCGGCCGGGATTTCTCCGACCGCGGTATCGATCTCGGCCGGCCAACCACCGAGTTGTCCGAACAGAATATGCATCGCGCCCGCGTGAAAACGGTCCTGGGGATTGTCGTGCGGCGATCCGACCATTAAGTCTGCGATGCCATCCCCGTTAAAGTCTCCGTGCGCGGCGGTATCAGAACCGATCGCGCCCGCGACCGGACCGTAGAGTCGAGAGAGTTCGATCCCGTTTGGCGGATTGTCGACGTCGAAGGAGAGTCCTTTGAGAAGGGCAGCGTTGTAAAAGACAAATCCAAGCCCGAGGTTGTTTAAACCGTTCGCGTCGCCGACGAGATCGCCGACAAAGAACTCGGCGAGTCCGTCGCCTGAGTAGTCAAGGCCCCCGAGGAGTTCTTCTCCAAACGAATCATTGCTGGTTCCGCCGATGATTTGAGTGACGTCGGGAGTTGTCGACAAGTCGTAGTTGAGCCCGGCCGGCCACGGCGCGGCCGGAAAGGCGTCGTCCCAGACGATATAAACCTCACCCCGGCCGCCCGGGGGGCCTCCCGAGGCGCGCGTCGTCGAGAAATTGGGACCAAAGGGTCCGATTGAAGCGCCGGCTCGGTTGAGGGTGGCGGCGATCATCACATCGTCACGACCGTTGTTATCGAGGTCTCCGACCTGTACCGTTCCGCCGACGTGATAGCCCGCCGATCCAAACGGGGGTTCGATACGCGCAATATTCCCCGCCAAACTCGTCGAGCCGAAGTCAGCGAGATCGACGAGAGTGGTCGTGTTCAAGTGAGACCCACCTCGGATCACGTAGACGGCGCCGTGACGGATAACCGCTCCCGAACTCTCTTGGTCCGCGCCGACGACGATGTCAAGACTCCCGTCGTTGTCTATGTCTCCGACGCGCGTCCAGATGCCGAGACGGGAGTGGGCGTGAGGTCCGACGATCGTAAAGACCTCGATCGAGGTCGGAGGGTTTGCCAAGTCGATCGTGGTCCCGCTCGCGGCGAGAGTTCGGAGCTGTGGGGAGCCGACGATGATCGTGAGCGCTCCCGCCCCGTAGCGCGGATTCGGCGATTCGTCGACCGAGTAGTTTTGTCGACAGACGAGAAGATCACCGATTCCATCGTTAGTGACATCGCCCGCCCAAATCTCGCTGCCCGCCATCTCGAACGTACCCAGATTGCCCGCGCCGATGATGGTGAGCACATCGGGATTCGATAGCTCGAGATCGACTTCTCCTCCTATCGTGCCGTCGCCAAAGAGCACGCTCACCTGCCCCGCGCGATTGCGGCCGAGAGGACTCGCGAGCATGTGGGCGATCGCAGCATCGTTTAAGCCATCACCATCGAAGTCGACGCCGCCTGCGACGGGAACGCCAAACGAACCGATACCGCCCCCGATGCCCGTGTTGTCATCGAGGCCGAGCACTCGGGTGACGGGATCGACCGACAGATTGAGGTCGGCGAGGTCAAAGACCTGAACATTGACGGGTTGGCTGCCGGCGAATGCGGAGCACGCCCAGATGAGAGGGGCGACAAAAGCGAGGAGCTGACGAGATCTATGGGGAGGGCGCAAAGTGGACCTTTCGCATAACAACTCTGGGCGTTGGAGATGACTGTTACGACTGACGGTTGGGGATGAATGCTTCCGAGCAATTAGTCCTAGCAGCCCGAAAAAACTTCGGGTCGAGGCTGGCGATATCGAGGCGCGTGAACGACCGCCACCCATTGGCGCAAGCACCCGGAGGACGCACGTCGGCGTTGCTCATCGCGCCCCCCGCTTATCAGCCTCAAGTCGAAACAACGTTAGGGGCGAACTGCTACGAACCGCGAGCTTGGCGGCGAGCGGTTGATCAAAGATCGGTACCGACCCGGGAACCGAACTCTGCCACACTCTCGATCGAGGCGACCCTCGAGAGAGCTGCGATTGTACTCGGCCGGGGGTGGATCTGAAGCCGCATCTCCTTCGCGGTCGACGAATCTATGAGCCTGGCGGTGAAATCCCGAAGAGCGGCAGCAGCGGGTTGCGACCCCCGAGAAAGTAAACCCAATTGAGGACGGTGAGCCAGTGGATCAGCGTCGGGATCCAGACCGATCCGGTGCGGCGGTAGCAGATCGTGCAGCAGGTGCCGAGCAAGGTGACGATCGTGAGAAAGGCCGGGTCGAGCAGGTCGATCTTGAGCGGGTGGCCGGTGAGCTCCGCGATCCCGGCCCAGACCGGGTGCCAACCGACGTAGAGCCCCAGCGATATCAGCGTCTCTCGTCTGAGTTGTCGACCGGAGACCGAGCGAGTCGGGTGTGAGATGAGGAGCGCGCGGAAGAAGAGCTCCTCGAGAAGCGAGGGCACGATGAGCAGGCTTCCCGCTAAGGCAATCCAAATCGTCGCGGAAGCGTCGAGGAGACGTGGCGTAAAAAAGCCCGTGGCAAAACCGACGAGCAGGGCGAGTGCGACGTAGACAATAAAAGGACGCTGGCAGCGGCTAAGTCTCGACAAGTCGGGCTTCGTCAGAAAAGCGCGCTTCACGTCGGCGACACGACTTCTCAAGGTCACAGCTTACCTACTCTCAGTTACCCGAGCACGTGAAGCACCCGCGGGACCGACTCCCCGAGTATCCTGTTTCTTGAGTTCGTTGAGTTATCGAGATCTTCGGTTCTTCGGGCGGTATTGCCGCTCCGCGACCGCAAAGCTAGCCACCCGTTCGGCCTCGTTTGTCTCGAACGATCTCGACCACCGCCGCACTCGCCGCGGGGATCGCCGCCGGTTTTTCAGCGCGGACTCGAACTCGCGCGATCAGTGGGTTTGTGAGGAGGGCCGTGGCGACATCTTCGACCAAGCTCTCGAGCAGTTCATAGCGACCCTGTTGGACAAGCACTCGGATTTCTTGTGCGAGCGCCGCGTAGTCGACCGTGTCTTCGAGCGACTGAGTCAAAGCGGGCACGCGGATGTTTGTATCCAGTTCGAGCGTGACCACGAGATCTTGCTCTTGCTCGCGCTCGTGCGGGAGGATCCCCACGATGCAAGGAATCACGAGCCGGTCGATCTGTATGACTCCGTCGGGTTCTGCGAGCGCGCTGATTAGCTCGCGGGTCGGTTGGTTGAGGGGGAGGTCGAGGGCTTCACGTTTGGTTACCCAGATCGCCTCGGTCGCTTCGTGGTTCAGGTGAACCTCGCGACGGGTTGTCCTCGCGAGGAAGGGTTGTGAGATAAAGTGCGCTTCTTGCTCAAACTCTTGGGGCCGAATGATCTCCTGAAGTTTGAGCGGCTCGAAGCGCTCGACGACGAGACCGGTCTCTTCCTCGACCTCGCGACGCACGGCCGCTTCGAGGCTCTCACCATACTCGACCTTCCCCGCGGGCAGAGCCCAGCGGTCTCCCCACTTGGGTGACCGGAGAAGGAGAAGTTGCGCTTCGGGATTGAAAACGAGAGCAGCGACGGTGGCGATCGGCTTACGCACGGGCCTCCTTTTTATTCGTCGGCGCCTCGGGGGCAACCTTGCCGAAGAGTTGCGTGCGGATGCGGGCAGCAATCTCCTCAGCCACGTCGAGAGTGGAGTCGTGCCTGCGCTCGTTTGTCGTGCCGTCGGGGCCTAAGAGTTCGAGGTAACCGGCTCGGATGAGCGCAGTGAGCGTCTCGCGGTGATAGATCTCGGTCGCTTCTTCATCCAACGTTACGGCGACAGGCTTGCCGGTAAAGGCGGCCTCGCACGCCATCGAGAGCGAGTCCCCGGTGACGACGAAACGATCCCCGCAGGCGAGCAGCCCGAAATAGGCGTCGGGCTCATCGCGCCAATCGAAGAAGGCGCATTCGATCGGGTGAATGACCCGCCGTAATGCAGCTAGCGATTCGGGCGGGGTGCGACGACTGTTGGTGAGTATGACGGAACTTCCGCGTGCCGTTGCCCAGTCGAGAATTCGTTGGCCGAGTCGCTCGGCGTAGTCGGGGGTAAAGCCCTGACAGTAACGAGTGTTTCCACCCACGAGGAGCCCGACGAGCGGCGTTGATTCTGAGTGGAGTCTCGGCTCCCAGCGTTCTCTAGCCGCGGCGAGTCGCTCGTGAGTGAGTCGGTGCGGCACTCCATGGATTGTGAGGACTTGAGCCCCGCGGAGCTCGGGATGAGGCGGCGCCGCGATAAGGTCGTACTCTTGGAGCCGAGGACTGAGTTGATCGGGGAGGATCGAGGCAATAAAGATGTTACTCAGTTCGGGTCTCACCAATTTGAGGTCGAGGCAGAGATCGACGGTATCTTCCCCGGTGCCGCTCAGACAGAGCTCGGGACGCCGCTTGACCTCCGCCGGGTCGTCGAGCCACGCCTTGGCCCGCGCATGAGAAAGAAGTTCAAAGGGGAGTTCGAGTCTCTCGGCGACTCCGAGCCGACCGTTGATTTCCCCGGTGTACTCGCTTTCGAGCACCCATACTTTGGGGACGCTGGAATGTTTGGGGGCTATGGGAGCACTCATCGCGTCTCTTTTCTGAGATCGATCTCGAGCGCTCGCGCCGCGGCGGCTCCGCTGGCGATCGCTTCGACCACGCTCTGTCTTTCGGGACTCGCCACGTCGCCGACGGCGTAGATCCGTTCGTGTGAAGTTCGGCCCTCGGAGTCGACGGCGAAGTAGCCACTTGACTCGCGCTCGAGGCCGAGCCGATCGGCGACGGCCTCAATCCTCTCGAGTCGAGGTGCGTAACCGATTCGTCCGAAGATGCGGTGAACGCCGTTCAAGATCGCTCCGCTCTTAAGTCTCAAGTCGAGAGAACTCGATTCGTCACGGTTCGGGTGGAGTCCAGCGATCTCGTCCTCTGCCATTTCGACCACTGCACCGCTAGCGATGAGCGCT
>CAYZYD010000324.1:0-5443 GCA_964482505.1 uncultured Planctomycetia bacterium
TCAACTCGACCGCCGTGGTCCCCACCCTCGCCAACTGCACTTTCCGGTCGGACCTTTAGTCGAGACATTGTCACGCGATCCCCAGCAAACGCGATCCCCAGAAACGCGATCTCCAGAAACTCGATCCCCGGCACGGCTGTTCGGCTCGGGGCCTTCGAACCGAGAAATCGTGCTGACTTTGATCTATCTCGACTCAAATCTTCGTGTGACTGACAGTTCCCGGTTGTTTGGGCGTTTGCGCTTTAGCGTTGATTCTCAGTCAGCAGCTGGCGCGGCCGAGGCTCACGGCGTTGGCAGCGTTGGTTACGATTTTGAAAGCCCACTTTTTACTCTCTACCACCGGTGGATTCTTGAGGGTACACCCGCAGCGGTACCTCAAACAATCGCGAGAGCGCCTTTGAGAGTGGCAACAACCGGCTTCGTCCAGACTCACTCGTGAGTCAGCAAGTTCTCCCTTTCACCATGATTCAATGGGATTCAGCCATGGATTTTCGGGTCTCAGAGTATTCAGGGTCTCAGAGCATCACTTCGAGCGACGCGTCAGCTCCAGTCTGTACCGCTCGCCGTCCTCACCTTGTCGATGATTACCGCCAAGTGCGTTCTTGGTCAGAAGAGCTGGCCCGACCCCTCAACCCCGAGGATTTTTTACTGCAGTCGATGACCGACGCGAGCCCTCCCAAATGGCATCTCGCGCATACGACGTGGTTTTTCGAGACGTTCATCCTTCGCACTTCTCCTCACTATCAGCCTTTCCACCCAGAGTTCAATTTTCTCTTCAATTCGTATTACATCGCGCTCGGCGAACGACATCCGCGTCCGATTCGAGGTCTGATCTCCCGACCGACCGTTGGCGAAGTCTTTGAGTATCGCGCCCGCGTCGACGAGGCGATCGTCGACCGAATCGAGAAGGGGCTCACTGGTGAACAGATCGGATTGCTACAGCTCGGGCTCGCCCACGAAGAGCAACACCAAGAGCTTCTCCTAACTGATCTCAAGCATGCGTTTGCCCAAAACTGTCTTTTCCCCGTCTATCGGGAGCGCGCCCTTTCGCCAATCGATACTGAGAGCCGAGCCGGTAATCTCAAGCTAGCGGAGGGCCTCTACGAGATCGGTTTCGACCCGAGTGGGTCCGATTTCGCTTTTGACATCGAAAAGCCACGGCATCAAATCTATCTACAAGAGGTCGACCTTTCCCCCCGCCTTGTGACCAACCGAGAGTTTCTCGAGTTTATGGAGACGGGTGGCTACGACCGCCCCGAGTACTGGCTATCAGACGGTTGGGACTGGAGACAACGCGAGGCGATCGAAAGCCCACTTTACTGGCGCGAGGATAGAGGAGAGTGGTGGACTTACACGCTCTCGGGTGCCGCGCCTCTCGAACTCGATGAGCCCGTCACCCATGTCAGCTACTTTGAGGCCGACGCCTACGCGAGATATCGGGGTCTAAGGCTGCCGACGGAAGCGGAGTGGGAGGTTGCGGCCACCCAGACGAAGGAGCGGCAGGGTCTCTTTTTAGAAGAGCGGGTTTGGCACCCTGTGTCCGATCGTGATCAGGCCTTCGCCGGCACTTGCTGGAACTGGACGCAGAGTCCCTTCACTCCCTACCCGGGGTACCAGCCGGCGCCGGGCGCGCTCGGTGAATACAACTCAAAGTTCATGTGCAATCAAATGGTGCTTCGCGGTGGTTCTTGTTTCACCCCGCGACGTCACTATCGAACAAGTTACCGTAATTTTTTCGCACCTGAGTCTCGCTGGCAGGTCACCGGGATTCGATTGGCGTCTGGGAAGGAAAGCCATGGTCTCTCGAGCTGGTGATTACGAAATCATAAGAGTTAGAGCTTCGGAGGCGCTTCCGTCGTTTGCGGAGGAGATTCGCCAAGGACTCAAGGCGGAAGCCAAGAGTCTCCCCTGCCGATTTCTCTACGACGACCGCGGTTCAGAGCTTTTCGATCAGATTTGCGATCAGCCCGAATACTACGTTACCGATTGTGAACTCGAAATTCTCGAGACCCAAGACGAAGTTCTATCTGAACTCGTCGGGCAGGCGCGGACCGTAGTCGAGCTCGGCAGCGGGAGCGAGCGCAAGGCGCGTGAGATCTTGCGGCGGCGGCAAAATGAGCAGAAGCTGACTTACGTGCCCATCGATATCTCGGCGGGGGCGATCAACGAAGCGATCAGCAAGCTCACCGACGAGTTTTCGGATATCGACTACGTCGCGCTTGTTGGTGAGTACCGAGCGGCGTTGTCCCGGCTACCTGCCTTTGCCAGGCACCCCTATCTCGTCCTTTGGTTTGGCAGCAGTATCGGTAACATGGATCAGGTTGAGGCGGTCGACTTTCTCAAGACCTGTCGCCAAGAGCTTCAGGAAGGCGACGCCTTTCTGCTCGGCACCGATCTCCGCAAAGAGGCTGAGACGATCGAGCCCGCCTACGACGACTCGGCCGGGGTCACCGCGGCCTTTAGTCTCAATCTGCTCGAACGGATCAATCGAGAGTACGAGGCGGACTTTGACCTCGAGGGCTTTAGGCATGTCGCCCGCTACAATCGCGATCGCGGGCGCGTCGAGATATCGATTCAGAGCCTCAAGCCGCAAACGGTGCAAGTTCGCAAACTCGATCTCACCGTCAATTTCTCAGAGGGCGAGCCGATCCAGACCGAGTATGCGCAAAAGTACTCACTTGAGGATGTCGCAAAACTCGCCGACCAGTCAGGCTTCTACGTCGAGCAGACGCTTTACGACAAGCGAAAGCTATTCGCGCTCAATCTGCTCAGGCCACGTCTCGATTAGTCGAGCGAGCCACTTACAGTGGCCATTCGAGCCTATCGCAATATCGGCTTGAGGCTGGCGCGACGCGGGCGCGTGGACCCTAACGGCCTGCGTCGCGTCGGCCTAAGGGAAACGATCGCCGGCCTCAGCCGGAATGATCTTTCGGGCGAGCGACCCGAGCGGCGGGCAATTCAGCGAACAACTCGAGAAGCTGAGAGTCGGTCTCACGCCTCAGCTCTTGCACGGCGACGTTCTCGAGCCGGGTCAACCAACCCGTATCGGGAACCATCGGCCCCGGGCTCAGCAGCTGAAAGTCCGCGACTGCATAGAAGGCTCGGGAGGTCTCAGGTCGGCTCTCGGTCGCCGCTGTGATTCTGGTCACTGTGATTCTGGTCACTGGGATTCTGGCAAAAGGGTGCGCTTCTCGCGCGAGCAATCCAAACTCTTCGCGGGCCCGCAGCCAACTGTCGATCGGTTCACTGACCCGAGCCTCGGCTCGGATACTCGACTCGTTCGACGAGAATTGACAGTCGAGTGGCTGAGCCCCGAGGTTCCACAGGGCGTGAACGAACGTGTGGGCAGTGGAGCGAGCCACAATCGAAACAGCCTCAGGATCTCTCCAAGTTATGACTTCGACCTGGGCGTGATCCGGGAGAGGTCGATCGAGATCGCGAAGCGTGCCGTTGACTCGAACCGCGAGCGCGCGGCGCGCCCAACCCGAGCCGAGGTGAAGCGCGAGGTCGGCGCCGCTCGCCCCAGGATTCAATTCGAAACGAGAGTTCGAGCAAGTTACGCAGATCACGATACCGCCTCAGAAATAAGTCGATCGAATCTGGCAGAGCTCGACGAGCGCTCTCAAGAAGTCGCTCGGCTTGACCTTCGATCCCGCGATGTCGATCCAGCGGGATAGCGGGTACTCATAGATCGCCCGCTCCGCCATATCACGACCCGCGTTCTTGACGAGTCGAGCGATCAGCTCGACGTCGAAGATCCAGTTCGTCACGAAGGGGTCCTGCCAGAGAAGATCGGTGTGGGGTCCACTCCGGAACATCTTCGCCCCACACTGCGTATCATAATAGGCGAGTCCGAGGGTGAGGCTGGCGAGGGTTGCGAAGAGCCGCCCCGCGTAGTGTCGATACGACTTGCGTCGGATGTCGTGACCCATCAGCTGAACCCGGGCTCCCGAGACGAGTAGAAGCTCGGGCTCAAGGTCGAGGCGCGTGACAAAATGGATCGCTTCCTCGAGCGGCGTCGCGAGGTCAGCATCCCAATACCCGTAAAACTCTCGCCTCTTTTCGAGCGTTTGGAGAGTGCCTGCTCTCACCGCCGCCGCCTTGCCCTGATTCGGGGTTTGCTCGAGGTAGTCGAGCTGCTCGGGATTTGTTCGACAGAGCCCTCTCAATACCTCAAGGGTCTCGTCGGTCGAGCCGTCGTCGACAAAAAGGATTTCGTACTGAGGATGCGAGCGAGTGAATTCGACGAATGCGGAAGTTTCGAGTCGATCAGCCTCGTTGTAGCAGGGGACGACGAGTGTGCAGCGGATCGGCGTCGCGTTTTCCATCCGAGCGGCCTCGTATCATGCTATCGATCACGGCCCGTCCGCGCTGTCGATTCGCATGCGGATGGCGATTCGCATGCGGATGGCGATTCGGTTGCGGCTGGCATTCTCGTTGAAGCTGGCGATACCTGGGCGCGTGAACCCGCCAGCGCTTGCCGTAGGAGCCAAAACTAACGACACCGATGTTCTACGCGCCTCAATCTCACCTGCTCAATTAAAAAGCGCTTCTGGGGCGGACGTCCGGATTACCGCGATGGGTCGGCGAGGTAAGAAGGACGATCTCTTACGTCACTCAATTCCATCGGTCGTCTTCGTCGTCCTCATCGTCGTCCTCGAGGTCTTCTTCTTCATCATCATCGTCGAAGTCGTCGTCTTCATCGTCAAACTCGAAGTCGTCTTCTTCGTCTTCGTCGTCGTCATCGTCGTCATCGTCATCGGATGATCTTCGCCGGCGACGTCGACGCCGAGGAGATTCGTCGAACTCGTCTTCGTCTTCGTCTTCGAGGAAGTCCTCTTCGTCGTCATCGTCTTCGTCAAAGTCGTAGTCGTCCTCTGGCTCCTCGTCGAACTCTTCGTCTCCTTCTTCCCAATCGTCGTCTTCGTCGTCATCTCTGAGCCAAAGATCTCTTTGGTGGTCAAACCGATGACCTCGCCCTCGGTGAACGACATCCAACATTTCGCATCCCTATTTCTTCGAAACTTCGTTGGTCGGTTGAAGAAGAAGCCCGGAGAGTTTTCGCTAAATCAAGAGCGCGCGAATTCCAAGCCACCCGGTCACGACTAACCGTATTAAAGAAGCCCCTGAGGTAACCCGGGTCTCGCGTGTTCTCTCCGCCCGGAGCGCTCGCGATAAACCGAGCCTGTGCTCCTCGACTTGCGTTTCGAGCATATACCGCGCCTCTGAGATCCGTGCAAACGAATTTGCTGGCTTAGCCAATCTCAATTGTCAGTACGCCAGTCGCCGGCGGTGTCCAACCCGACCCAGTCTCACCCACCTCAAATCGAAAGCACGTTGAGGGGACGGCCCGCATTATTCATGAACCGAGTCGCGAGAAGTCGTCAGGCGTTCACTCGCAAGGAAGAGGGACGGGTACGACCGGAGGCGACCTATCAGGTCG
>CAYZYD010000325.1:0-5440 GCA_964482505.1 uncultured Planctomycetia bacterium
TTTCGATAATGTTCTACTAGAGTTTCAGTTGCAGGAAGAGCAGGCGCGATCGCTGGTCTGGAAGACGGGCTGGACCGAGGTCCTCCGGGCTGAAGAGGCCCCCTTCTACGAGTGGTTCGTCGGGGGCGAACTCAATGTGACCGAGTCATGCCTCGACCGTCACGCGGAAACGAGCCCGAACCGGGTGGCGTTCTACTGGCAGGGTGAGTCGGGAGAGCGACGAGCACTCACCTACCGCGAACTGCTCGAAGAAGTTTGTCGACTTGCGAATGGACTGCGTTCGCTCGGCATTGGACGCGGAGATACCGTCGCGATCTACATGGGAATGACCCCCGAGCTGCCCGTGGCTATGCTCGCCTGCGCGAGACTCGGGGCTGCCCACAACGTGATTTTCGGAGGCTTTTCGACCGAAGCGATTGTCGAGAGAGTCAACGACTCGGGATGTTCGCTCATCGTCACCGCGGACGGGGCGTTTCGGCGCGGCGCGGTCATCGATCTCAAGACCAACGTGGATCGTGCGATTCCCCAGACGCCGACGGTCAAGCACGTGGTTGTCCTCAAGCGAGCCGAGAATCCCGTCGATTGGCAAGCTCCTCGCGACGTCTGGTATCACGAACTCGTCGAGAATCAAAAGGCCGAGTGTCCGCCCGAGTACCTCGGGTCAGAAGAACTCCTCTTCATCCTCTACACTTCGGGGAGTACGGGCAAACCCAAGGGGATCGTCCACACTGCCGGCGGGTATCTCGTCGGGGCGGCGTCGACCTTCCGAAACGTCTTCGACTACAAGGAAGACGACATCTTCTGGTGTACCGCGGACTGCGGCTGGATCACGGGTCACTCCTATATCGTCTACGGACCGCTCGCCAACGGTGCGACGAGTTTGATCTTTGAGGGGACCCCCGACTTTCCTGAGAAAGATCGTTGGTGGAAGCTCGTGGAAGAGTATCGAGCGACGATTTTCTACACTGCACCGACCGCCATTCGGACCTTCATGAAATGGGGCGAGGAGTACCCGGCCCGCGCCAACCTCGAGAGTTTGCGGTTGCTCGGCACGGTCGGCGAACCTATCAATCCGGAGGCTTGGATCTGGTATCACGAGAAGATCGGCGGGGGCCGCTGCCCAATTGTCGACACTTGGTGGCAGACCGAAACCGGCAGCATCATGATCGCACCTCTGCCCGGAGTCACCCCGACCAAGCCGGGCTCAGCCACTCGTCCGCTTCCCGGGATCTCGGCGGTCGTGGTCGATGATACGGGGCAGGCGGTAGAGCGGGGTCACGGTGGCTACCTCGTGCTCGAGGAGCCGTGGCCGTCGATGTTGCGCGGCATTCACGGCGATCCCGAGCGCTACCGAGAGGTCTACTGGAATCGCTTTCCCGGACGTTACTTTGCTGGAGACGGCTGCAAACTCGACGAAGAGGGGTACTACTGGCTGCTCGGACGCGTCGATGACGTCATGCTGGTCTCAGGACACAACATTTCGACGACCGAAGTCGAATCCGCGCTCGTCGACCACTCGGCCGTGGCCGAATCAGCGGTCATCGGGCGGCGGGACGATGTCACCGGTCAGGCAATTTGCGCGTTCGTCGTTCTGAAAGGGGGGATCGAGGGGAGCAAAGAGCTCATCCAAGAGCTCCGTCAACACGTCGCGGGTAAGATTGGACCGATCGCCAAACCGGCCTCGATTGTCTTCACCGAAGACCTACCCAAGACCCGCTCGGGCAAAATCATGCGCCGCCTGCTCAAAGATATCTCCGAGGAGCGCCAACTTGGCGACGTGACGACGCTTGCGAACTCGGAAATCGTGGAGAGTATCCGAGACCGCGCTGCTCAAGGAGATGAAGAATAAGTCGCCCCACTTTCGGGACGGTTTTGAGAGAGTTGACCCGAGCCGCAGGATCGCTAATAGCTCTCGGGGATAGGGGATTGGCGGAATAGCAAATGGCTTCAGCGGAAGTATCGCTCGAAGCCTTATCGCTCCCGATAGACGATCCGACCTCGATTGAGGTCGTAGGGGGAGAGGTGAACAGTAACCGTATCGCCCGGAAGTATTTTGATATAGTTTTTCCGCATCTTGCCTGAGATATGGGCGAGCACAATGTGCCCACTCTCGAGCTTGCACCGGAACTGCGCGTTCGGCAGCGCCTCCGCCACCGTCGCCTGCACTTCGATTGCTTCTTCTTTAGTCACTCGTATTCACCTCCATTTTCAAGGTTTTCTTAAGTCAACCGACGAATATCAGTCGTCCGAACCGCGTCCGTGTACGGTACGGCCTTGAGTTAACCAACAGCATGAGATGTTCTAAGGAATGCGAAAGATACCTTGGGAACTAGCGCGAGGCCAGACCCCTCCCTGAGAATAAGCTCAAAGGCGGAGAATGGCCCGGAGCGAGTCCGCTGGAGTCATTCTCTCGCTCATAAGCCGGGGATTCGGGGGCCCCGGCTGCGTTGGAGATGAGCGAGCGCGACCGCGAGGGCGTCGGCCGAATCGTGGGGTCGCGGAATCTCGGCCAGTCCCAAAATTCTCGCGACCATACTCTGGACCTGCACCTTAGCCGCCCGACCATTGCCGGTGACGGCGACCTTGACGACGGTCGCCGGGTATTCCACCACTTGGAGGTCTTGAGTGACTCCGGCCAAGATACAGGCGGAGCGACCGGCCCCCGCGAGCAGGGCGCTTCTCGGGTTCTTGCCCTGAAAGACTTCCTCGATCGCAAAGATGTCGGGCTGGTACTTTTCGATCACCCGCTGCAGCTCGACGAAAATCGTTTTGAGCCGCTCGGCGTGGGGCGCGGAGGCCTCGGTGCGAACGAGGCCGTAGTCGAGACTCTGGTAGCCCGGTCCCGAATCCTCGATGACCCCCCACCCGACTTTGGCGAGACCGGGATCAATCCCGATCACTCGACGGTGTCGGTCACTAATCATGGTAGAGCGATTCTCGTTTTCGGTAGAGAATCCGCATCGGAAGCTCTTCAAAAGGTAGGGTTTCTCGGAGCCGGTTCTCGATGGTAAGACGATAATGCGGACTAAAATAATCAGGTCGGTTGACCGACAGCACGATCGTCGGCGGAGCGACGTCGACCTGAGTACCGAAGAAAATTTTGGGGTATTGCCCATGTTTCGGCCGCGGCATCGAATTGTCTTGGATCTGCTCGAGTATTCGGTTGAGTTCGCCAGTCCCAACCCGCTCCCTCCCCTGCTTAGCGAGCGATTGAGCGGTGGAGATCACGTCCCAGACATTCTTGCGCTCTTTTGCTGTCAAGAAGACGCAGGGTGCGTAAAAGAGCCCGGGGAGTACTTTGGTCAGATAGCTCTCGAACTCCTCGGTTGAGACCTTCTCGCGGACGAGATCCCACTTATTGATCCCGATCACACAGGCCTTGCACTGATCGACAATCTCACGCGCGATGCGTTTATCGAGCTGCGAGATTCCGTGGTAAGCATCGATAAGAAAGATACAAACTTCCGCCCTTCGAATCGACTCGATGCTCCTGACCTGCGCGTAGTATTCGATCGAGTCTCGCAGTTTCGCTCGCCGGACGAGTCCCGCGGTGTCGATCGCGACAAACGACTTGCCATCCTTCTCAAAACGCACGTCGACGGCGTCGCGCGTGGTACCAGGAATCTCGCTGACGATAACTCGCTCCTCTTCGAGCAGCGCATTGATAAAGGTCGATTTCCCCGCGTTTCGACGCCCGACCAGAGCAATTCGCAAGGCCGCCTCTTCCCAATCGGCGGCGGCAGGTAAGTTCGCTGCGATTCGGTCGACAAGATCAGCGATGCCTTCGTTGTGTTGGGCGGAGATCGGCGTCGGCTCGCCGAGTCCGAGCGCGTAGAAATCGGACGCTGTGAACTGTGCGTTCAAAGATTCGCACTTGTTAGCAAGTAAGAATACGGGCTTATTCTGCTTACGCAGGCGCTCAGCAACCTCGAGGTCGAGTGCCTGCAGACCGTCTCGCGCGTCGACGATAAAGAGAATCAGGTCAGCCGAGGCGATTGCGGCATCGATCTGTAAGTGGATATCGGGGTGGAGATCGTGCCGATCGACAATACCGATTCCGCCGGTATCGATCACTTCGCAGGCTCGCCCCTCGAGTTCGAGCTCGACCGCAATGCGGTCACGGGTCACTCCCGGGAGGTCGTGCACAATACTCACTCGGCGACGAGCAAGTCGGTTGAGAAGGGTCGACTTGCCGACGTTAGGCCGCCCCACAATGGCGATGACCGGTTTACTCGTCACGATCCCCTCCCGAGCGAGCCGCCTTCCCGACCTGACTGGGCGGCTTGAGCATCCCAAGCCGGTCGGCGAGCAAGACGGCGACTTGCGTCTTGCCGTCGGTGATCGCACCGCAGAGGATTCGCTCGAGCACCTCGCTCACTTCGAGGTGGAGCACCTCGAGGTACTCCCCGGGTTCCCGGGCGGCCTCCCCGAGTTCGAGACCTTCGGCGAGATAGATGGACAGGCACTCGTCAGTGAGGCCGGGTGCGGGATGGGAGCGGGTCAGCTCCCTCCACGAGTCAGCTCGATAACCCGTCTCTTCGAGCAGTTCTCGACGCGCGGCCTCGAGCGGGCTCTCTCCAGGATCAAAAACCCCCGCGGGTAACTCGACGTGGCAAGCGTTGAGCGAGGTTCGGTACTGTTTGACCAAGACAACCCGCCCGTCCCGGGTGACGGGAAGAATCACCGCGGCGCCGGGATGGACGATCACGTCGCGCTCCTCGACATGGCCGTTTGGAAACCGTTGGGTGTAACGTGCGAGTCGGAAGCGACGCAACTCGGCCACGGTTTCGACCGAGACAGTCTCGATTGCGTGGGGATCACAATTCAAGGGACTTCTCTTCTCGCCAGTCAGACCGGCTTTTGAGAGCGACGAGGACGAGCGATATATCCGCCGGTGTGACCCCGTCGATGCGCTGCGCTTGGGCGAGCGTCCTCGGCCGAAAACGGCTGAGCTTCTCGCGAGCCTCATTACTGAGACCCTTAATTTCATGATAAGCCACTTCCGTGGGTAATACCCAGCTTTCGTAAGCCCGGAGCTTTTCGACCTGACGGAGTTGTCTTTCGATATACGGTTCGTAGCGGGCCAGGGTCACGACCTGTTCTTGAACGCGAGCTGGAAGCTCACGATCGGCTAACGTCGGATCGAGAGCGACGAGACTTGCGAAGCTCGACTGAGGTTGCTTGGCGTGCTGGTAGAGCGTCTTGTGCCCCACGTATTTCTTTTTGAGATAGCCCAATGTCTCCTCGACTTGACCGCGCCAGCGGTCGATCCGATCGAGGTGCTCTCGCTCGACCAGGCCGAGCTCGACACCGTGATGAAGCAGCCGAAAGTCAGCATTGTCATGCCGCAGGAGCAGTCGGTACTCGGCCCTCGAGGTAAACATGCGGTAGGGCTCTCGAGGATCGCAGCGGACGAGATCGTCGGCGAGCACTCCGAGAT
>CAYZYD010000326.1:0-5436 GCA_964482505.1 uncultured Planctomycetia bacterium
GTAACCGCATGGAAGACTCGACTCTTGAGTGGCAGCGCGCGCATGTCCCCTGCGTTGTGCATGACCGTCGGCTGCGTCTGAGATCGACTCACGCGAAGGAGATCGAGCGAGAGGTCGAGACCGACCACGGAAACTCCGTGCTCCCGAAAGGCGCGAAGATGGCGCCCGGCTCCACAGCCGAGGTCGAGCAAGAGATCACCGCCACTCAAGGCCAACCAATCCAAGACGCGCGCGACCTCTGACCGAGCCGCGGCATCAGTCCGCTTGGAATAAACTTCGAGATACTCGGCCTGAAACGCCTCGTGAAACCAATCGTCGGGTGGGTTTTCGGAACTCATAGGACCGTTTTAGCAGAGTGTCTGCATATCAAGTGCAATTCGAGTTGAAGCTGGTGAGATCGCGTCCTGGGATACGGCCGAGTGAATCGTGAGGTACGGCCAACTCCGGTGATCTGAGATCATATCGCTCCTCCAACGAGGCAATCTGTTCGTTAAAGAGACACTGCGGAAACGCAGCCGATCCAGGCTCCTGGTCCGAGGCGAGCCTAACCCTCACGATAACTTATTGAACAATCCGGGGAATCTGGAGTTACAAGGAATGCCCATTTCGAACCGCCGCCAGCCGGTTGGCCAGGCCGATGGAATTATCGTACTTTTGGAGGGGATGTTATGCGAAGACCGGCAGGTCAGGCCTGGAATCGTGCTCAAAGTTATCAGCACGCTTTCGACAATGGATGGGCCGTCTATACGGCCGAAGTGGGAAGTTCATGTTTCACAAACGCAAGCGTCCCGACCATGGGGAAACGTCGCGGGTCACCGTCCACGAAGTTGGACTGGCTGATCAGCTCGCCGAGCCAATCTTAGACAACCAGGGTCGGATTCTCGTCGACGTCGGAATTCTACTCACGCCGACGACTCTCCATATGATCCGTTCTTGGGGAATCTACAGCCTCAGTGTTTACCGCAGTGAAGTCGGCGAGGACTCAGGCGAGGATCCCTTCGAATCGAGTGCCTGGGATGTCGAGCTCGATAACTATTTCGCTCCCTACAAGCAAGACGAAGAGATGCAGATTATCTATCGCGCCTTTGTCAAATGGGAATCCAATCGGGAGGAATCGAGAGTAGAGAAGAGCCTTTAGGTATGACTGCTGCCCCCTCGAAAGTGACTCAGGTCGAATCCGTGATCGAGCAGGCGTCCGATCTTCACGCCCTGCCCGTGGTCTTCTACGAGTTGCAACGCTTACTCAATGACCCGCAGACGAGCGCTCAAGATATCGCCGATCTCTTGAGTCGAGACCCCGCGATTTCGGGTCGCATCCTCAAAGTCGCAAACTCGGCCTACTACGGGCTACAGAAACGAATCGATAACTTAGCCCAGGCGATTGTCGTCCTCGGCTTCCAAGCGATTCGAAATCTGACCATAACCCTTGGCGTGATCGATTCCTTTCGAGTCGAAGACCGCGGGCACTTCGACAACTCGCGTTTCTGGGCTCACTCGGTGGCCACGGCGATCGGCGCCGAAACCCTCGGTCGTCTCGCCAAAGCGGAACAGCCCGACAGCCTCTACATGACCGGGCTCTTTCACGATGTAGGCAAGCTTATCGCGGCGCAGCACCTGCCCGCCCTCTCGGTCGTCGTCAAGAAGAAGGTCGAACGGGGCGCTCCTCAACTCGAGGCAGAACGCGAGACCTACGGCTTCGACCACGCCGCCCTCGGAGCCCTCTTCCTCGCTCGTTGGAACCTGCCCGAATCCATTCTCGAAGGGGTTCGTTACCACCACTCGTCGGATAACGAAGCGACCGGGCCGGCCCGCAACTCGGAGGTCGTCCAACTCGCCAACCTCGTGGTGTCGCTGCTCGGCCTCGCGAGTGTCGAGGAGAAGATCCCGGAAGTGGGAAGCCAACTCTCACGGCGCCTCTCATACGACGAAGACAAACTGGCCGGCTGGATCGAAACCGTCGGCAAAAAGCTCGAGCAGGCCGACGACTTCTTCGAACTTCTCGGGTTTGGGTCGTACGCGTTCGGAAAGCAGGATTCGACCGGCGCGGGGGAATACGAGTCGTGAGCGAGACGAAGACGAGCATGAGTCGGCTCGACCGGCTTCTGGTCAAGTGTATTCAGCGCTGTCCCGTCGACCTCGGAGTCGAAGAGATTCAACTCTGGTGGATGGCGGAGCCCGACGGCGTGGCGGAATGGCTGGGCGGGTTCTCGACCCGAAAAGTCTGCGCCACTCCAATCGTCGACTCCGAGAGCTTTGTCGCCTGCATCGCAGACCAATCCGTCCGGATTTTGCCCGATCTTGCCGCCCCTGAGAGCCGTTCCTGGATTGTCACGAGTCGGACGCACAGTGGTTTTGAAGAAGATTCGGGCTTTCTCATTCTCGTACTCGGCAGCGCGGTAGTTCCCTTCGAAGTAGGACCGATCGATCTCCCCTTCGTCACTCGCTTTTGGGGGGAAATTCTCGAAGAGCTCGAGGAAGACTCGGTCCAACCGACCTCGCAGACCCGCGACCCACTCTTTGACGCTCTTCTCGAATCGGTCCCATTTCCGATTCTCATCCTCGACGAGTCGGGGCAAACCCTCGGGCTCAACCGAAACTTCGAACACGCTTTTGAGAGTCCCGTGGCCGCAGCCGAGGCCCGCGGTCTGCACCTAACAGACTGTCTCAACCCCGAGATTCAGGCCTTCTTTCAAAGGAATCTCGCGAGCACTCTACGCCGACACTTTTCGGTCGAAGTTCCGCTGGTGAGTGGCAAGCACGATTACCGAGTGACGAGTTCTATCGCGGCGACGTCGGTCGGAAAGACCGCGGTGATATTTGTCGCGCGACCCGCTTCCTTCTCGTCCTAACCGTCCGAAGAGAAAATCGCTCGGGGTTGGTACCGCTACAGCCTGATCCTCACCAAAGTTCGCTTCGACCACAAGTCTCGGGCGTCCTCGCTCGATCCACCCCGACTAAAATCCGAATTCGGACTCAGTCTCGAGAGCGCGTTGACTCCGTCGACTCGACAATCGATATTGTCGGGCCCGCCTTGGATAAGTCAGGTCAGTGCAGTCCGATCATTCAGAGCAGCCTTTGGAACCTCAAGAAACGGGCACGGGCGATACTCGGCCACGCGGCGAAGCCGAGCTCTTTCCCCAAGCCGTCGAGGCCCCTCGATCGGGCTATTTCGCTCGCGTCGCACTGCCGGTGCCGCTCCTCCAACTCTTTGACTATGAGATCCCCCCCGAACTGCGGGCCGAGGCTCAGGTCGGTTGCCGACTCGAGGTACCCTTTGGCAACCGACGGCGGACTGGTTATCTCATCGAACGCACCGAGACGACCACGGTCGAGTCGCTCAAACAGGTGCGTCGGGTTCTCGATCCCGAACCACTCCTCAGCCGTGATCTTCTCGAGCTACTGCGCTGGGTAAGCGACTATTACTTAGCGCCGCTGGGAGAGGTGATCGAGTCCGCCGTCCCCAAGCGGGTCCGCTCCGCCGCGCCGCCCACCGTCACTTGGTGTCGACTGCTCGACAGCGAGCCCGCCTCCGAAACCGGAACCGGTCACGCGACCCGTAATCGAATCCTCCAACTGCTCAAGACTCAAGGACCCCAGCCCGAGCGCGATCTCATCGCGAGTGCACAATGTACTCGCGCGCCCGTATTGACCCTCGAGAAGCGAGGCCTGATCGAACGCTTTCGGGCGGAGCCCCGGCGAGCGGCCGAAACGGACTTTGCACCCTCTCGTGGTTCGAGGCCTGAACTGACCGAATCGCAACGGCGCGTGGTCGACGCGCTTTGCGCGGCGATCGAGGCGAGCAAATACTCGACCCACCTACTACACGGCGTCACCGGGAGTGGCAAAACTGAAGTCTACCTCCACTCGATCGCGCACTGCCTCAGCCTCGGCCTCTCGGCGCTCGTACTCGTTCCCGAGATATCACTCACACCGCAGACGGTATCGCGGTTCGAAGAGCGGTTTGGCCGCGTGGCGGTTCTTCACTCGCTGCTCTCGCCCGGAGAGCGCGCGCGGTATTACGACGCTTTGCGGCGCGGGGAACTCCGCGTAGCGATCGGCGCGCGAAGCGCCATCTTCGCGCCGATTCCGAAACTCGGGTTGATCGTCGTCGATGAATGCCACGAGCCTTCGTACAAGCAGGAGTCGACCCCGCGCTATCACGCGCGCGACGTCGCGGTCTATCGAGCGTCGCAACTCGGAGTCCCCTGTGTTCTCGGAAGCGCAACGCCGAGCCTCGAGTCGCTCGAAAATGCAAACCGAGGTCGTTACGAGTACCACTCACTCCCCGACCGCGTGACTCAGAATCCGCTCGCAACGATCGAGGTTGTCGATCTCCAGCGAGAGCCCCAACGCAAGCGGCAGAGCGGCCTCTTTTCGCAACGGCTGATTCAATTGATGGAGGAGACTCTCGCCGACGATTCGCAGATACTGCTCTTCCTCAATCGTCGCGGATTCGCTCGGCAGGTCCTCTGCCCCGTCTGCGGATTCATTTGGCGCTGCCCCGACTGCGATATCGGGATGACGTACCACCGGGGCACGGCCCGGATTCTCTGCCACTATTGCGCGAAAGAGGAGCGCGCTCCGGATCGCTGTCCTAGCTGCGAGAGTCTCGCCTTACGCAACCTGGGCGCGGGTACCGAGCGCGTCGAGGATATTGTTAGGCGTCGTTTTCCCGACGTCCCGCTCGCGCGGCTCGACCGCGATACTGCGAGCAGTTCCCAGCGACTTGAACAAATTCTCGAAGCCTTTCGGCGCGGGGAGACCAAAATCCTTATCGGCACTCAGATGGTCGCCAAGGGGCACGATATCCCAGGTGTGACCCTTGTCGGTGTTCTCGACGCCGAAGTGGACTTGAGCCTCCCCGCCTTTCGCGCCGCCAAGGTTCCCGACGGGCTCAGTTTCAAGGACGCTATCTCGGTGATGTCCCAGGGCGTCACCGCCCACTATCTCTCCCGCGACGCCTATCCGCTGAAACCCGGAGACAGCTGCCTCGTTCATGCCGCGGCGGGCGGCGTCGGCCAGATACTTGTTCAGTTGGCCAAAATGCGGGGTGCCAGGGTGTTCGCCACCGTCGGCTCGGCAGAAAAGGCGGAGCTCGCCAAGACCCGGGGCGCGGACGAGGTGATCCTCTACCGGGACGAGGATTTTCGGGAAGCGGTGATGGCGAAGACGGACGGCAAAGGGGTCAACGTCGTCTACGGATTTGTTGAGTACAAAACCCACTCCAAGCTCAGCTATGTCGTGCGGCGTGAAGGGGAGGTGACGCGGACCTACGTCCATGTGGGAACGGGCAACTATCATCAGATTACGGCGAAGATCTACACGGATATTTCGCTTTTCACCTGCGATGAAGATATCGCGCAGGACGCAGCCAAGGTCTTCAATTATGTCACGGGATATGCGGCACCCAAGAGTTTTGCAAAGCTCGCCATTGCG
>CAYZYD010000327.1:0-5426 GCA_964482505.1 uncultured Planctomycetia bacterium
CGGGCGACGAGTACACCGCGCGTCCGTTCCTCGAGAACCCGCTCGTCGTCGTCATCTATCTCGCCTGCATGGTCCTGATCGCTCTTCACCTCAGTCACGGTATTGCAAGCCTGGTCCAGACGGTGGGCCTCAACCATAAGACTTTTACCCCTCTCATTGAAAAAGCGGGGATTGCGCTCTCGATCCTCATCACCGTCGGGTTCAGCACCATTCCCATCGCCGTGATCCTCGGAATCATCGACCTGGAAAGCAACTAAGTATGCTCGACTCAAAGATCCCCAGCGGCCCGATCGCTGAGAAGTGGGATAAACACCGCTTCGACCTCAAGCTCATCAACCCCGCCAACCGGCGCAAGTTCAAACTCCTCGTGGTGGGATCTGGGCTCGCCGGCGCTTCCGCCGCGGCAAGTTTGGCGGAGCTCGGATACGACGTCGATTGCTTCTGCTTTCACGATTCTCCGCGTCGGGCACACAGTATCGCGGCCCAGGGGGGAATCAACGCCGCCAAGAACTACCGCAACGACGGCGATAGCATCTACCGATTATTTTACGATACGGTCAAAGGCGGCGACTTCCGATCGCGTGAAGCCAATGTCTATCGACTCGCGCAAGTCTCGGTCAATATCATCGATCAGTGTGTGGCCCAAGGAGTTCCCTTTGCGCGGGAATACGGCGGCTATCTCGACAACCGCTCGTTCGGGGGAGCTCAGGTTTCCCGAACCTTCTACGCACGCGGCCAGACGGGACAGCAGTTGCTTCTCGGAGCCTACTCGGCCCTCTCGCGCCAGGTTAAAGCCGGCCGAGTCAAAATGCATACGCGCACGGAGATGCTCGACGTTGTCCTCGTGGGCGGGCACGCTCGTGGGATTATCACGCGCAACCTCACCACAGGTAAACTCGAGCGTTGGGCGGGTGACGCGGTCATCCTCGCAACCGGTGGCTATTCGAACGTCTTTTATCTCTCAACCAACGCGATGGGCTGTAACGTCACCGCCGCCTACCGGGCGCACAAGCGCGGCGCCTACTTCGCAAATCCCTGCTTTACTCAGATCCACCCGACTTGCATTCCGCAGAGCGGCGAGTACCAGTCCAAGCTAACCCTCATGTCGGAATCACTGCGCAACGACGGCCGAGTGTGGGTCCCTGAGGCCGAGGGAGACAAACGTCAGCCCTGGGATATTCCCGAGGCGGAACGCGACTACTACCTCGAGCGGAAGTATCCGAGCTTCGGCAACCTCGCCCCACGAGACATCGCCTCGCGTAGCGCCAAAGAGGTTTGCGACGAGAATCGCGGCGTCGGCCCGTATGGCCGCGGCGTCTACCTCGACTTCGCCGATTCGATCAGCCGGCTCGGCAAGAATGTAATCAGCGAGCGCTACGGCAACCTTTTTGAGATGTATGCGCGCATCACCGGAGAAAACCCCTATGAACGGCCGATGCGCATCTACCCGGCGCCGCACTACACCATGGGTGGGCTCTGGGTTGACTACAATTTGATGTCGAATGTTCCCGGGCTACACGTGCTCGGCGAAGCGAATTTTTCAGACCACGGCGCCAACCGTCTCGGAGCCTCGGCTCTAATGCAGGGGCTCGCCGACGGCTACTTCGTGATCCCTTACACAATTGGGCACTATCTCGCGAGTGAGAAAGTCGAGCCGGTCTCCGCAGATCACAGCGCCTTCCAAGAGGCTGAACAGCAGGCGGAGGAGAGACTCCAGAAGTTACTCAAGGTCAACGGTAAGGAGCCCGTCGATCAATTCCATATCGAGCTCGGCAAAATCTGTTGGGAGAAGTGCGGAATGTCGAGGAGTGCAGAAGGCCTGCGCGAAGCGCTTCAGGAGATACCCGAAATTCGCGAACGGTTCTGGAATAACGTTCGAATTCCAGGAACTGCAAGTGGTCTTAACCTGGAACTTGAAAAGGCAGCCCGGGTCGCAGATTTTCTCGAGTTCGCCGAACTCCTCTGTTTCGATGCTCTCGAGCGCAACGAATCCTGCGGTGGCCACTTCCGAGAGGAATATCAAACCGAAGAGGGTGAAGCAGTTCGGGACGATGAGAACTACTGTTACTCCGCCGCCTGGGAGTTCCAAGGAGTCGGCCAAGATCCCGTGCTTCACCGGGAAGACCTCCTGTTTGAAAATGTGAAACTCGCGGTTAGGAGCTACAAGTGAAACTTACGCTCAAAGTTTGGAGACAGAATGGTCCCCAGGACGAGGGACGTCTCGAAACTCTGGAGGTCTCAGATATCTCCGAGGATATGTCATTTCTCGAGATGCTCGATCGGGTCAACAACGATCTCGTCCGCGAGGGTAAAGATACCATCGCGTTCGACTCCGATTGCCGCGAAGGCATCTGTGGAACTTGCGGTCTCGTAATCAACGGAATGGCTCACGGCCCTCACAAAGCGACGACGACCTGCCAGCTTCACATGAGGAGCTTTAGCGACGGCGACACGATTTTTATCGAGCCGTTTCGGGCTACCTCATTCCCCGTGATCAAAGACCTTTTCGTCGACCGCAGTGCCTTTGACCGGATCATTCAAGCGGGTGGCTATATCTCGGTTTCGACCGGCAGCGCCCCGGACGGCAATGCGATCCCTATTCCCAAAGAGGATGCCGATGCGGCATTCCAATCGGCCGCATGCATCGGTTGCGGAGCCTGCGTGGCCGCTTGCAAAAATGCCTCGGCCATGCTCTTTGTCGGAGCGAAGGTAACGCAGTTTGCCCGACTTCCCCAAGGTCAACCGGAACGCAGTTCACGGGTCAAAGCGATGGTCCGACAGATGGACGAAGAGGGCTTTGGTGCCTGTACAAATACGTACGCTTGTTCGGCAGCCTGTCCCAAGGAGATACCGGTCAGCGTGATCGCTCAACTGAATCGAGATTATCTCAAGGCTACCGTCACTCAGCCGGTTTAAATTCTCCTTCCCCAAACAGGACTTTCGAGTTGAGGCAAACGCGGCGTCGTGGCTTGGTGAGCACTTCAGGGATCGCACCATAACTGTCTGTCTGCGATAGGCTGTTAACCAGTCCGCATGACCGACTCAACTCGAAAGCAATCGATCGACCACCGGCTTCGTCAAAGTCGTCGTTGTTCCCACGAGGTTTTACGGACCACCCAGATCGTTAAAATTGAACGCAATATCCAATCGATCACAGTTGTGTACCAGATGCCTCTCAGACCCCAGCCCACTCCGATTGCAAGGATCCAACTTAAAGGTACCCGGATGCACCAGGTACCGACCACGGTGACCAGTACGGGCCAACGCGTCTCCCCTGCTCCGCGCAGCGTCCCGCGGAGAGACTCGGTCAACATCAAGAAGGGAACTTCAAACGCGCCAATACGGAGACAGACGGCCGCGGTCAGATAAACCGACTCCTCTTCGCTAGAAAAGAAAGCGGCGAGGGGGCCGGCGAAAGCGAAGAAGATGATCACGACTGGGATCATCGCAAGCAACCCAATTTTGACGCAGAGCCACGCTGATCGCCGAGCGAGATCGGGACGTCGTGCTCCGATCGTTCGAGCCGAAACCGAACCGGCGGCGGCGTAAAAACCTGCGGCGGGCATAAAGGCGAGAGATTGCAGCGTGATCGCAACTCGGTGCGCCGCCATATCCGATTCGGGTAACTCGAAGATGGCGAGTTGATAGATCAAAAAACCGGTGTGGAAAAGAACGGCGTCGAACATCGCTGGGATACTGACATGGATCAGCTCACGCCACCCAGTACCCCAACGCTCAAAGTCAGCCCGATTCCAACGCAAGCCCCCCGCGCGCCCGCGGAATAGCCAGTACGCGAGAAAGAGCAATTCCCCCACGGAGGCGAGTGCCGTGCCGAGGCCCGCACCTTCAACTCCGAGCCGCGGCGCTCCCCAAAGGCCAAAGATAAAGAGCGCGTTGACGACAAAATTAGTGACGTTGGCGACGATGGCTCCCCAGAGCGGAGTCCGGGTGTCACCAGCCCCTCGGATCCCCGCGGCAATCGTGAAGACTAGGGCCCGAATTGGGAAGAGCAGCAGGAACCAGAAGAGATAGCGCCCCGCTGCCTCTTTGAGCTCGGTCGCATCGCCGCGCTCTTCGGGTCGAAAGCTCAGGAACCCGTTCACGAGGTCTTCGCGAAAAATGACTCCGAGAGCCGCGACAACCAGACCACTCGCCGCCGCGAGCAGGCCGGCGGTCAAGAGGGTCTGTCTCGCCTGCGCAGGTTGACCTTCGCCCACACGGCGGCCGACCACGGCCGTCGCTCCGACCGAGGCGACGGCAAAAATCACGGTCAGCGACCAAGTAATCGGCCCGCAAAGCGTTAGTACGGCCAGCGGGTAGGTCACCGGCTCGCCGTTCGACGTGAGACCTAGCGCGTAGTGCGAGATCATCTTCGTATCGACGAGAAAGACGACGGTTTGCAGGAGATTCTGGAGAGCCGCGGGAATGGCGAGCCGAACGATCTCTCGGCCGAGCGAGTGTGAATCGAGGGCCGTCGGGGTCACGCAAAGCCTCGGAACCGAGCCTGACTGAGTGCTGTTGATTCGTGGGGGTGAAAAGCTGAGTTCAGAGTCGTGGACAAACCACCGGCGCGCCGAGAGTGAGTGACGTTTCCACACTGAATATTCTGCCAGTGACAGTTGGGGAGGCAAAGGCGGCTGACGAAGACTCTCGATCGGGCCGAGCGGGTGGCCGGGCTACTCACGTCAGCCGCGCCGGCGAACGCGCTCTTCCCTGGCAACTCGTTGCCCTTCGCTCCGAGCCGCCCTCGCCACCGTGCCACGTCACTCTCTACTTCTCGTCCGCCTCGAGCGAGTCGAGCCGTTGCTCGAACTCTTCGAGTCGATCCTCAAATTGGAGCAACTTCTGGCGGAGTTCCTCCGCCTGCTCGGCCGTGAGCTTCCCCGCTTTGAGTTTTGTCTGGACGCCTGCGAGCTGTTCGCGGGCGGCCCGAACATCCGCCGTCACCTTTTGGATCTCCGCTTGGCTCGGTGCAGGTTGGCTCTCATTGACTCGCTTCTCGCCCCCCGGGTTACCCCCGGTTGAAGGTTTGGAGCAGCCAGTGGTGATCGCGATCACGCATACCAGAAGACTCAAGTAACGCATCGAAATTAGCTCCTTCTCTCATCCTCACAATAATCAAGCGTCTCACTCCACCATGTAGACTTCATGTGTCCACGGCTGTCAACGGCGCTTCCTCTTCAGTCTTGGGAGGAGGGTCGGGTTGGCTCGAGGTGGGGCTTCTCAAAGTAGCGCGCGTTAGCAGCCCGCATTATTCACGAACCGCGTAGCGAGAAGTCGCAAGGCGTCCGCTCGCAAGGAAGATGGACGGATTCGACCGGAGTGGACCTTCAAGGTCGCCCGAGGATCGAATCAGTCCTTCTGACGCCGCGAGTCGACGAGGGCGGCGCCCACGACGCTCGATTCGAGTTGCGAAAGCCTCGGCG
>CAYZYD010000328.1:0-5420 GCA_964482505.1 uncultured Planctomycetia bacterium
CTCCACCAGTTTAATCCCGACGTGCTCCACATAATTTCGCGGGATGTACTCAAGAAGATCAGAGAGGGCGATGAATCGTGGCACGCGATGGTCGAGCCCGAGGTGGCCAAGATAGTCCTCGACCGAGGGTTATTCGGATACCGCGACCGGGCATGATCGAAAGAGGTTAGCGATGCGTCGAATCTCAATTATAGTGGTCTTCTTCACCTTCTCGTGCGCGATGAAGAGCCCGCCCAAGCCGCAAACTCGCTCGGAAGCTGTCACAACCCAAGCCCACCAGCCCGTGCGCGAAGTGGCAAGAATCCTCACCGGCGAATTTTCGAGTCAAGCTCAGAGCGAGGCCGACCCCGACTATTACTCGATTCGGTTGATCCACCGACCGATTTGGCTACACCGAGAAGACGGACCGTGGCTCTACGTTGAACAATCGGTCTCGGCTCGGCCAGACTCCCCCTATCGCCAGCGTGTTTACCAGCTCATTCAAACGGCCGACGCGGGGGTTGAGAGTCGAGTCTACACGCTCCCCGACCCCGACCGTTTCGTCGGAGCCGAGGCCGACGCGTTTAGAGATCTCAAGCCGGCTGATCTTCAGTTTCGAGTCGGCTGCTCGATCCGACTCAAGCGTCACACGGAGACGCACTACTCGGGACAAACTCAAGGTAAGGGCTGCGCCACGACTCTACAAGGAGCGCAGTACGCAACGAGTGAAGTCGATCTCCAATTCGACCGACTTACCACTTGGGACCGAGGGTTTCGAGAGGATGGGACTCAAGCCTGGGGGGCCGTCAAGGGCCCCTACCGGTTTGACCGCGTCGAATAACCCTCGAACCAACCGGACTCCTTTTGAACGCATCAGAGGCAGCCGCGTCAGAGGCAGCCGCGTCAGAGGCAGGGGAAGTCTGCGCCCTGAGGAGTGCGATCGAGACCCGGAGTGAAGAAGGGCTCGGGTGGGGTCGGACCGTCGTTAAAGAGAAAGACGAGCAAGAAAACCACGTCGCTCACATTGATCAACGAGTCGTCGTTGACGTCGAGCGCGGCAAGACAATCCCAATCGGCGTTGCCAAACAGAAAGACGAGGATGCCGATCGAATCGGCGATGTTAACGCCCTGGTCGCCATTGACGTCGCCGCGGATAAAGTAACGACCCACCGCCTGGAACGCGCGGCTACCCGACTTACCATTGATCGCCAGCGTGTCGCCGACGTCAAATCCTCCAAAGACCTCTTCCGCCTCGATGTTCGTCAAGAGAATCCGGCCCCCCGTCGTCGAGACCGACGCATTCGATCCGGGGGCGCCCGGTTCGAGATCGTATTCGCGTAAACAAAACTCGCCCGTCTGCAGGTCGAGTTCGGGGATCAAGAAAAGCCCACCCGAAAGGTCGAGGCTCGGCGCCCCTCCGCCCGATCCCGATCCCGGAAGCGAAATCGAACAGCCCGACTATCCGAGGTTTGAGCCTTTAGCAAGGCTGATCCCGTTCAGTCCCCAGACGAGTTCTCCGTTGCCCATATCTTCTTGCTGATATTCAAACGAATATTCCTTGAGAGCCGTGATCGAGCTCGAGGTACTGTCGAGAACTGCCCCGTAAACAAAACAAGACGTCACGTCGGTCATAAAGATCGTGTCGTCGTTGATATCGAGCCCCGAGACGGTGTCGACCGCGTTCGAATCGAAATCGAACACGCTGTAGTTTTGAATTGTCGCACCCGCTAAATCGACTTCCCGGAGCGCCATCGTCGTCTTCTCAAAGCCCAGTAAGAGCGAGCCCGATCCGCCGTCCCCATTTTCGTAAAAGGCGATCGCATTGAGAGGAGCCGGGATCGGGTCGACGAGCTTGATCTCCTCGACTACATCAAACTTTTCGTCGAGCGCGAAGATCGTGCCGTCCTCATCGGCCGTATAAAAGACCGGAGCGCAAGGCAGCGGCACCGGAATCGAAGTCAACCCCGACGCGTTACGAAAAGGTTCGCCAAGTCGAATCTTAATCGAATCCGTGACACCACCCGCTCCGACCAAGACGGTGCAAGCCGCGGTAGCGTTCACTCCCATCGCTCCACACGAGGCCGAACTCGCCACAACGTCGTAGCGGTACTCACCGGGACCGACTGACAGTTCGGTAAACGTGTTGACTCCCCCAGAAGTAAAATCGAGACAGGTCTCAAACTGGAGGGGCCCCCCGGCCGCCAAAAAGCGACGGATCGTGATCGATCCGTACGGGAAAGGATTGATCCAGTTCAGCGTGACATTCGCGCTCGATCCGTTGAATTCCGAGCGGCACTCGAGACAGAGAACCGGCGGCACGAGCGTCGAAAGAGGATTGGGCGAGAAGGGATTGCTGTTCTCGTCGAGCTCGAACTGATTAGGCAAGTTGTCGAGGTCGAAGTCGAGCTTTGCCAGGAGCGTATTCGCTTGCTCGTAGCCCGAGCCGTTACCGCGAATCTGGGGCATCGAGTCAAGCGGGACAGTCGGCACCCCGACGGCGGGGGCGAGGAGATCGGGGTCGAACGGGATCGCTCGCTGGTTGGTCTCTTCGATCACCCAGACGAGGTCATTGCCCGTGGTCTCGATCCCGGTCGGAATCGTTGGAGGCATCAACGCGGGAATTGTTCCGAGATCAAAACTCGAGACCCCCATGCCCATCGGTTGATTCGCTCGCAGCCGGTAGAGCCTGCCCAAGCCTCGGTCGATCACCCACGCCTCAGCCTCGCCACGAGCGACCACGCCTACAAGATCGGATCCCCCCGAGACCGAACTCGGCAGGAAGAAACGTTCGGCCACCGATCCGTCGGCGGCCCGGCGTTCGACCCAACTCGGTCCCGGTGCCGTGGCGGTCTGCGACTTGATCGTCACCCAGACGAACCCGAGGCGATCAGTGGCGAGCGCGAGCGGTTCACTCGCAGCCGGTTGTGGCAGCGGATCGGGAGCGACAAAGAGATCATCGGTAAAGACGATCGTACCCGCGGGATCCAGTTTAAAGAGCTGCCCCCCGGCCCCCGGAATCGTGGTCGACACCCAGAGATTGCCAAGCCGGTCGGTAGCAACCGCGCGAGGAGCGGGGATATCGAGAACCGGTATCACGGGGTTACCGTCGGCATCGATCTTCGCGAGACCGGTAAAGGGGTCGTCGGTCGTCAGCCAAAGATCACCCTCAGGCGTTGCGACGAGCTCTACGGGAGCCCCTGGACCCGGCGGTGTGATCGGGGTGATCGACGGAGTGCCGACGGCGGGGAAGTAACCGAGTCCCGGCGGCGTCGTAGTCGTAAACCAGACGCGACCATCATTGGCGACCGTTATCCCATTCGGCTCGGCGGGAAGCGAAACTACGGTCGAGATGGTCGCGGTCAGAGGGTTGATCGCGGTGATCGAGTTACTCGGGGACCGGTTTGCAACGAACAGCCGATTGAAATTGAAGTCGGCAAAGAAGACCCCTCCGCCCGAGAGTTGGTCGGGAGCGAGAGCGGTGCCATCGACTTGCGCCGATCCGGGCAGAAACACGACGGGCTCTGAGCCCGGCGGTTGACCGAGGCCGTCAAAGCGAATGCGAACCAATTGATAGGTTCCGGGAACGAGCGGCGTCATAAAGGTCGCTTGAACCGAAAGCCCCACTGGTAACGGTGACACCGTGACCTCAGCCAAATCGGTCTGAGCACTGATAATTGGCAGATTCGTTTCAACGACGAATTCGAAGCTCGTTAAATTCGGAAGACCGTGCGCAAGCACGACAGTCAACTCGGCCTGTGAGTTGAGGGGAACGGTCTCTTCCGAGATCGCGAGACGGACAAATTGGCCGAAGACCGGCCCTGAAAGACCTAGGACAAGCGCCAACAGCGCTAGGCCCGCACGGGAAGCTCTGAATTCCTGCATTATGATCCTCTGTCGATAGGTGCCCAAGGGGACCATCATAGCCTAACTCCGCCTTGCAGCCCGCCCGAAAAACGGCGCACAAGCCGCGAGGGTGAGATTTCGAGCTCCGTGCCGCCACGGTGGCAAAGACGATCGAACTGACAGAGGGGTCGTGAGCCTCGAGATTGTGACCAGGCATTTGAATAAACTGGCGGGAGCTCAAGCGACTCAGTTACGGAGGAGCTTGCGCCCGAAAGGCGAGTTCACAATCCTATCCAGGGTCCGAGCCCAGGCTTCGGGATTCCGAGGAGGAAGCCCGTCCGCTCCTAAAGTCTCTCCCACGGGACGTTCGAGCCAGCGTCGCGACGCCCAAAGATACTGTTCGGGGTAGTTTGCGACTGCTTCGGACAACGCCTCAAAGATCCGCCGGGTGACCGCGTCAATTCGATCCTCGGGATCCAGGTCCGCGTAGTCAGTCGGCTCGACTGTGAGCCAGTGGCGAATACGGTACTGGCCCCGAGTACCGTAGGATTCGCGTTGACAGGTCGCCACCACAATCGGAGCCCCGGTCCAAGCTTGCATGCGAGCCGCAGTCGTGTTTCCAAAAATTGGCGTCCCGAGAAAGGGGCTCAGCACCGAGCGGCTCGGCGATCCCTCGTCGGCGAGGATTCCGACACATGCGCCCTCCTCGATCGCACTCTTGAGCGCGCGGACGACGTTGAACTTTGAGAGCGTCTGCTGACCACTCCGGTTGCGAACCCGCAACAAGAATTCATTGAGGGCGGGTTCCCCGATCGGTCTCGCCACCGCGAGCACCGAGATATCGACGAGGGCCGCCGCGTAACTCGACAGCTCCCAATTGCCGACGTGTCCGGTGATCGAAATCACGCCCTTCCCCCGGCGGTGGAGCGCCCGGACGTGCTCAAGTTCGTCGAAGTTGCAAATCTTATGAACGTTCTGGCGATTCAACCGCGCCATCCGACCGAACTCGACGACATTGCGGATGAGGTGCCGACAGTAGGCCCACATCAGACGCCGACTCAGTCGGGGCGTCCAATACTCTCTGAACACGATCTTGTGATTGCGCACCATCCCGCGCCCGAGCGGAGCGACACGCCGTTCGTGAAACCGAGAGTAAAGATAGAAGACTACCGCGAGAGCGTCACTCAAGAGATAGGCGAGGCGAAGTGGTAACAGGCGAACCGTCGCGGCAAAGGTTGAAAAGAAGAGAGCGCCGAGATGACCGACCCAACTGGTTCGGGGTCGCGCAGCCCGCGCCCGCTCAGGCAGTGCGGGTGAGGGCTCGGTATCTCGAGTGGACTCGAGAGCAGTATCCGCCAAAGGGTCCCTTTTCGATCTCAACTTGCTGGCGAACTCGTACGAATATCGCGCCAAACTCCAAAAAGCCCAGAGCTCAAGTAAGGCACTCTAGCAAGACTACGGCGACGCTGGATCGCTTGAAAAAGCTCGCTACGGCAACGGGCGAGGTGCCCGCGAACGGCTCATGACGAGACAAATCCTCGACGACCTAGTGTCCTGTTCGAAAAGTTCGAGCAAGAATCGCCGGCCCTCGACCTCCC
>CAYZYD010000329.1:0-5412 GCA_964482505.1 uncultured Planctomycetia bacterium
CCTCGCCCCGTGACCCCGTAGACAAGCTGAACCGAACTCGATTCGTTGAGAATCGACCGGAGAGCCCGCTTGCGCTCGGCGAGTGCAAAGTCGCCGAGCCACCACTCCTCGTAGTAGATGAGATCGAAGACATTGTAAACGAGCGCTTCTGAGTCGCCGCGAACTAGAGCCTCTTCGAGCCGATCGGCGTCGGGTCGGCCCTGGCGATCGAGTGCCACGAGAACGCCGTCGACGATGAAGCGCTCTGACTTGAACTGTTTGAGTGAACGCTCGATCTTCTGAAAGGCGCGCGGCCAAGCCTCGCCGCGGGGTGGCGCGGCGAGTGCAAACTCGACGGCTTCGGGGGTGACCGTGCTCAGACAGCGACGCCCGGCAAAGTCGAGCTCAAACTGCCAGTCAGGATCCGTCAAGACCCGGCCCGTTACTTCGGCACGCATCGGTTTGAGCGTCCTCGGTAGCGGCGACTTGGGCCGGGCGAGGAGGTCGAGCGGGAAGAGGGGCTCGTCGGGTTTGCGCGCGTAGCGGTCGCGCGACTTAAAGAGAAGCCAATCTTTTTTCTTCGCGAGTTCGACGAGGTGCCACTCGCCGCGCAACTTGGCGCCCCGAAACCGAAGTTCGAGTTTGCCGCGATCAAAGCCGACTTTGGGATCGTCGGCGGGATCTTTGGCCCAGTCGTAGGTGCCGTGATCCCAGATCGTCATGGTTCCCGCGCCGTACTCTCCCGGTGGAATGACACCCTCGAAGGTGAGATAGAGGAGCGGATGGTCCTCGGTGCGAACCGCGAGATGCTTGTCGGTCGGGTTCCACGAGAAGCCTTTCGGAATCGCAAACGACTTGAGCGTGCCGTCGTCCTCGAGCCGGAGGTCGTAGTGGAGATTGCGCGCTTCGTGGCGTTGCACCACAAACCGCCGCCCCGCCAAACCAAGAGAGTCCGCGGCTCCGGTCGGCTCCGGAGTGCGGTCGAAATTGCGCTTTGATTCGTACGCTTTGAGCGAGGAGGGGTCCGATTCCATGGGCGATATCGTACTCGAGTTCGGGGTGGGTCTGAACTATGTAAACTCTTGTATATGTTTACATTAATGACTTATCTCGCGTTTACCTCTTGAACTCTATGTGGCAAGTGTCGATATAATCGCGGGTTGGATCAAGGATGCGCCGTTCCTGGGAAGGGAAGTGTCATGGCCCCTCGCGCCACGTTTAAGGGATTCCTCCGTCTGAGCTTGGTCTCGGTTCCCGTGAAGGCATTCACGGCGACCCAAACCGGCGGCGAGATCCGTCTCAACCAACTCCACAAGGAGTGTAACAACCGCATCCAGTACCAGAAGGTCTGTCCGATGCACGGTCCCGTGCAGACCTCGGAGATTGTGAGCGGGTACGAGTACGCCAAGGATCAGTACGTCAAAATCGATCCGGCCGAAGTGCAGAAGCTCCGTAAGCAGTCGGACAAGACGGTTAACATCGAGGGTTTTGTCAGCCCTGACGAGGTCGAACCGCGCTTCTACTCGGGACGCACCTACTACTTCCTCCCCGACGGCTCGCCGGGTCAGAAGCCCTACCAACTGCTCTACCAGGCGATGGTCGACGATGAGCTCTTCGCGATCGGTAAAGCGGTCTTGTCGGGGCGCGAGCACGTCGTCGTCATTCGACCGATCGACGGGGTTCTCGGGATGAACTTGCTGACCTACGCGAGCAAGGTCAAACCGGTTCACGAGTTTTCCTCGGAGATTGAAGAGACCGAGGTGACCGAAGCCGAGGTCAATCTGACCAAGACGCTTATCCAGGCCTCGCTGCTCAACAACTTCGATATCGAAGCGTACAAGGACGAGTACAGCGAGCAGCTCAACCAGATTATCGAAGCGAAGATCGCCGGCGAAGAAGTCGTGGCCGTGCCCGATCAAGAAGAGCCCAAGGTGATCAATCTGATGGAGGCGCTCAAAGCGAGTGTCGAGAGCTTGACGCAGGAAGGCGAGAGCGAACCCGCGCCCGCCAAGAAGAAGGCGTCGAAACGCAAGTCGAAGACCAAACGTGCGCCGAGCGCAAAGACCTCGAAGAAGAAAACCGCGAAGAAGAAGCGTCAAACCGGTTAGCCGGTCGACGCGGTGCTCACCGCCACTCGGCTACTCCGCGTCAAGGCCTCGCCCTGAGCGTCGAGCCTTGCCGGGAGGGGTTCACTCACTGCTTGCCTGCGATCGCCTTAGCGCTTCTCGCCTCGTGGTTCGTGAATAGTCGGTTGATGCCCACTTGCGATTTGTACTTATGAAAAGAGTTTCCGGTGCCTCTGCCCGATTTTATCCCTCCCATGCTCGCGCAGGCAGGATCGGCGTTTGACTCTGACGATTACTACTTCGAAATCAAATGGGACGGTACCCGCGAACTCGCCTTTGTCGAGTCGGAGTCGCATCGACTCATCAACCGACGTCAGAATGATCGCACCGCTCAGTATCCCGAGCTCGAAGCGCTCGCGCGCCTGCCTTCGGGGACCATTGTCGACGGGGAGATTGTCGTCGCCGACTCTGATGGCAAACCGAGCTTCCCGGCCGCGCTGAGTCGGGAGCAAGCGCGTGGTGAGATTCAAATCCGCGAACGCGCGCACTCGACGCCGGCGATCTTTATGGCGTTTGATCTGCTCTACTTTGGCGGAGAGTCGGTGATGGCGAGCCCGCTCGAAGATCGGCGAGAACGGCTTGAGCAGCTTGTTCGCGCGCTCGACTCGCCCCACTTTCTGCTCTCAGACGGAGTCCAAGGTCGCGGTCTCGCCTTCTTCGACGAAGTAACGCGGCAAGGTCTCGAGGGCGTCGTCGCCAAGAGGCTCTCGAGCCCCTATCTCGCCGGCAGGCGCACCGACCATTGGATCAAGATCAAACCCGTCCGCGAAATCCCCTGCGTTATCTTCGGCTTTCTTCCCGACGGTCAGAGCGACGTGCGCAGCCTCTGCATCGCGGCCGAACGCGACGGCCTCCTCCGCTCTGTCGGCCGAGTTGGTAGCGGCCTTACTGCCAAAGACCGCCGAGAACTGCGCACACTTCTAGACCCCCTCGCAATCGACCAACCCGCGGTCCCCGAGACCCATCGCGAAGCGATCTGGGTCCAACCCAAACTCTTCTGTCGCGTCCAATACCTCGAAGAGACCGAGTCGGGTGACTTACGCGGACCCGTCTTCAAGGGGCTGGTTAATACTTAATCGCTACTCGACCCGAGCGCAGATCGACCGATCATTCTGAAACGTGACCGGACTCTTAAGTGAACCTTCACAGAGCCTCAACTCAACCATCGACCGCAAGATATTGTGGTCGCTAATGCTATGCGGTAGTGGCGCCGCATTCTCCTAGATTACAAGTACCGAAGCGATTAAAGTCCGGCACGCCACGCGTAGTACTTGAAAGAGGACCAGAATGAAAACTCTGCTGGGGATGCTGCATTTCTTGGCGTGTTGCGTAGCGAGTGGACAGGGGACCACTGGGTGGCAATATTCAACGCCCCTTCCTGCACCGAGAACTGACCATGGTATGGCGAGTGGGCCTGAACACATTTA
The DNA here is from genome assembly GCA_964482505.1 of uncultured Planctomycetia bacterium. Lineage (GTDB taxonomy): Bacteria > Planctomycetota > UBA8108 > UBA1146 > JAJFFE01 > CAYZYD01. The sequence goes on from CAYZYD010000329.1 coordinate 3,533, forward strand.
TGTTCTGGGTGGATTCGAACCAGGATTACTCACCGACCGCGTTGACATGTCTCAAGTCTTAAGCGACGGCCAATTGGGACCCTGGGTACCAACGACTCCTCTTAGTGAGCCTCGGGCCTGGACTGGGGCTGTTGCGACGGATTCACACCTTTATGCTATTGGCGGTACTAGTTGTCAAACGCTAGTTAATTGCACAATCAGCACTGTTGAGTATGCCCCGATCTTAGCCGACGGCACCGTCGGTGACTGGCAATATACGACCGCCTTGAACGGAAATGGACGGTGCAACTTCGCAGTTGCGCTTCATCAAAACCGGATTTATTGCGTCGGTGGATACAGTACAGGCTTGGGTCGGCTTAATTCGATAGAGGTCGCTGAAATCCAGGCGGATGGATCATTGGGCCCTTGGGAGATATCCCCACAGACGATGAGCCAGGAAAGGGAAAAGCCCTTCGCCGCCTTCTTGGGTAACTCTCTCATCGTTGGTGGAGGCCTTTGGTTCAATACAACCGCGGAGTTTTCAACGATTGCGCTCGACGGAAGTCTTGGGGATTGGCTAGCGGCTCCAGAACTTTCTGCCCAGCGGTATAAAGGAGCGGCTGTTAGTCTGGGTGATTCGATACTCGTTGCTGGAGGCTACGGTAGTAATCCAGGTTTAGACACGTCCGAGATTTTGGAATGGACTGGGTCAGATTTCGTTCCTTGGGTTTCGGGTCCCACTTTGAGAGATACTCGAGTCTCTCACGCTATGTGTACACACTCAGGATTTGTTTATGCGTCCGGAGGTTTAGATTTTAACAACGGTACCCTTCAGGATTCTGTAGAGAGGCTTGAGACCGCCATCGCAGGCTTAACGATACCAAGTCCGGTTGATTGTGATCTTTCAGGGCTCGGGTACGTGCTTTCTGCATCGCCATTCAACGGATCTGCGCTGAGATTTGATGGTCAGAATGACTATGTCCAGATTGGAGACTCAGCTACTTTCGAAGTTGTTGAGCATGTCACGATGGAGGCTTGGATCTTGCCGATCGGGCCAGGCAGTAATGGGAATGAGGGCGGCATCATTGTTAATAAAGAGGGGGAATATGAATTCGCCCGCTTTGCCGACGGCAATATTTGGTGGGCATTTGGGCATAGCGTCGAATGGGCTAATACTGGTTTCTTCGTTCCGTTACTTGAATGGAACCATGTGGCTGTTGTTTTTGACGCTGGGACGGTTAAGACCTATGGAAATGGGGAACTCGTTCACACAGATTTTTTACCAGGGAGCATTGGAGATTTTTTTCCCGGCTTTGATGATCTAAGAATTGGGGGACGCCAGAACTGGGACCAACATTTTGACGGTATCATCGATAATGTTCGAGTTTGGAATGTCGCTCGAACTCAACAACAAATCGCCGAGGACATGTATTTGGTCACTCCTGAGAACACTACGGGACTAGTAGGTGCCTGGAGTTTCGAGGAGGGAGTGGGGCTAGAGACCTCAGATTTACTTAGTCAAAATCCTGGTATGCTCGTGGGTGCGGTTTGGGTTAATACGATAGCTGACACTAACGGCAATAAAATCCCGGATGATTGTGAGTCGCGATTTCTCAGAGGAGATTGCTCGGGTGACGGAGTTCTCAATATCGTCGATCCGATAGCACTGTTGCTTTATTTGTTTCTAAGTGGAGATCTTCCTTGCCCCGCTGCGTGTGACTCGAACGACAATGGCACCCACTCTCTTGACGACGTGATTTGGTCATTGTCGTACTTGTTTGGTGGTTTGTCTGAGCTTCCAGGCCCGTTTCCGGTTTGTGGATCAAGCTCGAGTTCATACAATCTCTATTGTGAAAACAGCGTCTGCGGCCAGTAAGCTGGCGTAGCTTAGATTGGTCTTC
>CAYZYD010000330.1:0-5392 GCA_964482505.1 uncultured Planctomycetia bacterium
ATGGGCGCCCGTGAAGGCCCCCGTCTTCTCAGTGCTTCCCGTACGCTCGAGCTCACTCTTGGTCAGCGTCTTGGCGACATACTCTTCGACAGTTGTGCGTTGCGCCTCAGTCGTCAATTGACTGACCAGCGGGTGCTCGGGAGCGAGAACGCAGAAGGTCGCCCCGAACATCGTGTCGGGCCGAGTCGTAAAAATTCGAAGCGTCTCGGTCGACCCCTCGATTTCAAAGATCGCGTCGGCTCCTTCTGAGCGGCCGATTCGGTCGCGCTGCATCGCTTTGATCGACTCCGGCCAATCGATCTCGTCGAGCCCCTCGAGAAGTCGGTCGGCGTAGGCGGTAATGCGGAGCATCCACTGCTTGAGTGGTTTCTGGATCACGTCATGCCCCCCGCGTTCGCTCTTACCGTCGATTACCTCGTCATTCGCGAGCACGGTTCCGAGTTCGGGGCACCAGTTGACGGTCGCCTCATCGCGATAAGCGAGCCCCTTTTCAAAGAGCTTGAGAAAGATCCACTGAGTCCACTGGTAATAGTCGGGATCGATCGTGGCGAATTCGCGATCCCAGTCGTAGGAGAGTCCACAAGCGCTGAGTTGGCCTTTGAACATCGCGATGTTCTCACGAGTTTGGAGCTCGGGGTGAACCCCACGCTCGATCGCGTACTGTTCGGCGGGGAGGCCAAAAGCGTCCCAGCCCATCGGGTGGAGGACGTCGAAGCCCTTGAGACGCTTATAGCGAGCGACGATGTCGGTGGCGACGTAGTTCTCGGTGTGACCGACGTGCAGACCCGAACCGGAGGGATAGGGGAACATACTCAGGGCGTAAAACTTGGGTCGATCGGGACGTTCCCCGGCGCGAAAGCAGCCCTCCTCAGACCAATACTTCTGCCATTTTGGTTCGATCTCTGAGGGCTTGTAAGCCATCACACTGCCTTTTCAAACTTCCAACTCTGGTGAGCCCAGCTTCAAACTTCCCCGCTTATGCCCCACAAATCGCGCCCCTCAGTTACTCGCGAGCGAGGCTCGCCACTGCGTTTTGTGGTTCGGGGATTCGGGTCGGGGATTGTAGCGAGCTCGGTGGAGCCCCGCCAGATTCTCGCGCGGCTTCGACTCGCTACCGACCGCGCCGTCGCGTATTCCAAATCCGTTGATACTCGAGAAAGTCGGGGGAGATATTCTCGTGAGCGGGCGGGTAGTTTTCCATCGCACGATACGGGAGCGGCTCAATCGAATCGCGGGCCGCGGTGAGCGGGTCCTTGTCTTTGCAGTACCCCCAGGTCTCGAGCAGAAAGGTCGCCGTGCCTGGCGCGGGCGCGGGCGCCCTAAAGCGCAGCCAGAGCTCGTCACCGCCGGCGACGATGACAAATTGGTCGTCGCGATCGTCGAGGAGCGGTTCGACCGGCCCGTAGCGGGTGGCGCGCCCGGCGAGTTGTTCGTAGGCGAGGTCTCCCTGCCGCTCGTCGTAGTAGTAGAGGAGCGGCAACCGCCCGTCCCGGGCGTACTCGCGCGGATAACCCCCAAACCCGAGCTGAGCCCTGACGAGCGGACAGGGCACGACACTCGCTGCAGCTACGGTCCGGGCGGGAGCGAGAAAGACCTCGTCCCAGAAGATCTCCATATTGGTGACGATCTTGATTTGGAAGAGACGGGCCGCGACCGAGGCCGGGATCTTCGCGACCATCGTCTTGGGCATCCCGGCCGGATAACCGAGGTGCCGGTAGAGCAGCTGCCACGCGGCGTCGGGCCCGTCGCGCCAATAGAAACTCGGTGGCTCGAGTCCGAGCTGCTTCTGGTGGGCGGCGAAGTTGACCCTCGAGTAGGGGTACTCGACCCAACCGTTCAAGAAGAGCCGCGGATCGTCGGCTTGGAGCGGTGACGAAAACTCAAGGACGAGTCCCGCTTCCTCGCAGTAGCCGACGAGCAGCGGGTCGAGACGTTTGGGTTCGACGTAAATCCGGTCGCAACGCGACAACTTGTCGGCTCGCACGGGGTCGCCCGCGAGCAGCACCCGCGAGGGATAGCGCTTTTCTTCGGTGCGCACAGCGAGCGGGGCCCCGGTGGGAGCGATCTCGGAGGCGGCGAAGAACTCATCGGGATAGATCTCGACCTCTTCGTCGTGATCGACACGCCAGAGTTTGAGCTCGTCGATATAAGCGACCTCCTGCATCGGCTCCATCAACGAGAGCCGGTACTCGCCTTCGAAGCTCTCGAGCGATTCACGCGGGATCCGCACCACCTCGCTCGGATCGGGAGGACCGAAGGTCCCAAAGTCGAGCCAAAACCCGAGGCCACCGCCTCCCATGAAGTCGGTGATAAAAGTGTACTCCTCGCCATTCCAAGCGAAGAGAACCGGGCACGAGGATGATTTGCGCTGTACTTCACTGATCCTTGCCTTTGCTTGGCTATTAAACCCGGGCTCGGCCTGCACGACGCCGTCGGGCCAGTAGACAAATGTCGCGTCGCTGCGACGGAGCGCCCCCAAACCGATCGTAATCGGTTGAAAGCCTTGGGCGGAGCCGCCGCGAGGGGAGCTCGAAAGCGGGCTCAGATGGGTTCGCGCGATAAGCTTCGGTCCCGCGAGCGTGAGGGTCCGCGCCCCGATGCCGAGCACATTGGTGCGCCGGTCACCGGGTTCTCGAACGCCCCCGAGATAGAGCGTGTAGGAGCTCGGTCTCTGGGCTCGTGGTGTGCGATCGATCGTGAGATTCTCGGTAAAGAGCACCGTTCCCTCGACGGTCCTCAAGAAGAGATCGAGATCGCGATCTCCATCGATATCGCCCGAAGCTAACCCGATCGCCTCGGGTAACCGGTCTCCCGTCAACCGGAGGCGTCCATCCCCTTCGCCGAGTACGACGCGAGAACCGAGTGGTGAGGCGATGACGATGTCGAGCCAGCCGTCGAGATTGAGATCGATAAACTCCGCGGCCGCACAGTTCGCAAACCAGCTACTGTGCTCGGGTGTCTCTTCGAAGTTTCCTCGACCGTCATTGATCCAGAGCCCCGGCGAAGACTGGCCCGCGACTAGCAAGTCTTCATCACCGTCGCCGTCGACGTCACCCGCTGAGCACCCCGGAGTAAAGAACTCGACGGGCGACCGCTCCTCATCGATCTCAAATCGCCATTCGGGGCCATTATCGACGAGGGCCGTCTGAGTCTCACCCGAGAAGAGTATCTCGAGATCGCCGTCGCGGTCGAAATCGGCGAGCACGCGGGCGCGAGTTCCTTCGGCGAGATAGGGCAGGGCATCCTGGACCAAGTCGCCAAAGGTACGCTGCGATCCGAGCTCTCGACGACGATTGATACCGAGTTGCGGAGACTGATCCTCCGCCGTGACGAGTAGGTCGAGATCCCCCTCGAGATCGAGGTCGGCGAGCAGGACTTGAGCTCGGTAGAAATCGTCCCACGACTCCTCGTGCTCCCAACCCGCCTCGGTCCCGCGGTAGCTCTTCACGCCTTGCCCGTAACCGACGACGAGATCGAGCCGTCCGTCCTCGGTGAAATCACCGACAGCAAAGCTGTAAGCGTTTTCGAGCTCGGATAGACCGCGGTCGCGAAGGAAGCGGCCGTCGTCGAGTAGGAAGCTACCCCACTCGGTCCAGAGTTCGGGGGGGTGACCAAAGTCTTGATCGACGAGCGCAAACGGAGCCCGAGCTCCATCGATCACGCGAGGGCTCGCAAAGGTCGGTTCGACGAACGCGGGCTGCTCGAGGGCCGGACTCTTCTCGAAGTAGAAACTCAGCTTGGGCTCGGCGAGTTCTCCCATCTCGGTGAAGACGAGGTCGCGAGTATCTCCCCGGCCACTCGACTGGAGCGCTTTGAATTGGTTTAGCGCACGCTGAGAGTCTTGTCGTCGACCCGCCCGCCCGTACTGAAGACCGAGTTGATACCACGCCCCCTCGAGGTTCTCGTTGATCTCGACCGCGATTTCCAAATGCGATATGGCCTCTTCGCTGCGCCGGAGTTGGACCAGACACTGCCCGAGTTGATAGTGGATATCGGCGCTGTTGGGCTTGAGCTCGCGCGCTCGTTCGAAGGCGGCGAGCGCTTCGGGGATCTGACCGACATATTTGGCGATCTGGCCCTGGCAGTACGGAATACGCGGATCGCGCTCGGCGAGCGTAGCCGCTTGGGCGAGGCTCTGCGAAGCGCGCTCGATCGATTCGGGGTCGGCCTGGTTGAGCTGACTAATCGCGAGCGCGATCCAGACGTCAGCGGAATCGGGATGCTGCGTAGCCAACTCGCGGAAGAGCGACTCCGCCGGCTCGAACTCGTGGTGGTAGAGCGTTATGAGCCCGCGCCGGAAGGTCGCATCGGGACCACTTCTCGAGCCCGGCCCGGGAGGATCTCCCGTCGTCAACCAGAGCGAAAGCCAGACCGAGAGAATCAGCGGGACGATGATCAAAGGGCTGCGCATCAGGTTCTATCTCAAGTAACGGGGTCACGCAAAACGGCGGTGGACGCCGCGAGTCTCTGGATCTTCGCCGCGGGCGCGACGCTCTTCGGCGACCGCTTGAGCGTAAGCCTGGTAGCTCCCCTCGAAGAGTCGGACTTGCCCATCTCCCTCAAACGCGAGGATATGGGTGGCGAGTCGATCGAGGAAGTAACGGTCGTGGCTGACGACGACAGCGCAGCCGGGAAACTTCATCAGCGCTTCTTCGAGAAGTCTCAGAGTAGGAATATCGAGATCGTTGGTCGGTTCGTCGAGGAGGATCACATTGCCTCCGCGCCGCAGCAGCTTTGCCATCTGCAGTCGATTGCGCTGCCCCCCGGAGAGAACCCCGACCAATTTCTCTTGGTCTTCGCCCTGGAATCCGAACTGAGCGACGTAGGCACGCGACTTGACCTCTTTGCGTCCGACTTTGAAGACGTCGAGGTTATCTGAAATTTCCTCGAAGACGGTTTGCTCGTCACCGAGATCTTGACGACTTTGATCGACGTAACAGATCTCGACCGTCTCTCCGATTTCAATCGTTCCCGAGTCGGGTGTTTCCTGTTCGACGATCAGCCGCAGGAGCGTCGTCTTACCCGCCCCGTTGGGCCCGATCACCCCGACGATCCCGCCGGGCGGTAACTCAAAATTGAGATCTTTGATAATCGCCCGGTCGCCGTAGCTCTTTGAAACCCCGCGGAACGCGATCACTTGGTCTCCGAGACGAGCGCCCGGCGGAAACGAGAGCGCGGGAAGATCGCGGCTGCGCTCGTACGTCTCCTCTTGCAAGTCGTGGAAGGCCTGGATTCGAGCGCGGTTCTTACTCTGCCGTGCACGGGGACTCGACCGGATCCACTCGAGCTCTCGCGCGAGTGTCTTCTGTCGGGCGCTTTCCGAGCGCTCTTCGACTTCGAGTTGAGAGCGCTTCTGCTCGAGATACTCTGAGTAGTTGCCTTCAAACGGACG
>CAYZYD010000331.1:0-5368 GCA_964482505.1 uncultured Planctomycetia bacterium
GAAGCTCGGCCTCCCGTGCGGAATGAGTTTTCGGGCGGGCTGCTAGGGTGAGTCTCGAGAGAGACGGTTCGGGCATTTATTCGAACTCGTTCGGTCTCGGCCTCAACCGGCGAGACGACAGCCGAGTGAATGGCTCGGCTCGCTAGTCAACACAGTAGGTTCGGACAGGGGAATGCATGAGGTATTTGATCGGGATCGCGATCGCGATCGCACTGGTTCTATTCAGGACGGGCTTCTTCGCCTTTGCGGCGGCCGACGTCAAAGTCGATCTTCCCGAAGGTTGGACCTTTACGGAGACGATCCCTGGAATCGAACTCGCGGCGAGTAGTCCGCCCGACGGCGACGCAGTCGAGGAGAACATCGCGATCACAAGCGAACCAGTGCCCTTTACTGTCTCACTCGAGAAGTACCTCGACGCGAGTCTCGACGCGATTCGTAAGGAGATACCGGAGTTTACCGAGACTGCGCGCGGTGAAACGATGATCGGCGGCCATGAAGGAGTCTGGGTCGTGATTCGACACCACGCTCACGGTCTACACATCGAGCAGAAAATCTACCTGACGATTTTCAGCGGCCATGGTTATGCGATCGCGTGCACGGCGACGACCCACACCATGAATCGTTATGAGGCCGACTTCGATTCGATCGTCAACTCGATCACCTTCGAATAGCTCTCCACCCCGCGGCGAGGCTCTCAGTCAATCCATCCCCAATTTTCGGGGCGGAACCGCAAGCTGTTTTTTACTCGGCTTGCGGTTCCTTGCCAGCCCACGTAAAGAGCCACCAGCCACCACTCAAGCAGAGCAGCGGGCCGAGGGCAGAAAATATGGGCCGAACGATATTGCCTCCCGCATGATGGTAGCCGCCGAGGAGAAGCGCCACGAAAGCCGTGGCCATGCTCGCCACAAGCCAGGGCCGCGGAAACCGGACAAGCTTCCAGATCGCGATCGGAATGAGTCCGGCAAAGGCGTAGACAAACACCCGATCCTGCACCGCGAGACTGAGCTCGGAGAGGAAGCTCGACGAGCTTTCGAGCCCCGCCGCAATCTGCCAGGGCCAAGCCCAACCTTCGCCGAGCCAGAGCCGGCTGACTGTCGGTGCAAACAGAGCGGGAACAAAAGCCGCCCCGATCCAGAGTCCCGACGTCCGTCGACTCTCGCCGGGGTCGACCGACCACCAGCCGAGCGCGAAGACGAGGCCGAATATCGCGTAGGTCTCCTTGGCGAAGGCAGCGACCGAGAGTAGCGGCAGCAATTCGAATCGGCGCTTGTTCAAAAAGATCGCAGAAAACGTCAGCGCGAGCATCTCTGCCGAATCGACGAGTCCGCAGAGCGTGTAGTTGGCAACGATAAAGCTCGAGACAAGCAGCAACCCCCCGATCACCCCGGCCGCAGGGGGAGCGCCGATCGCTCGGGCGAGGCCAACGAGTAGGGCTGCCGTCAATCCGACCAGGAGAGCGTTGACCGCGAGCAGCGCGAAGATCGTCTCATTCCAACCGCCGACGCGGCCGTCGACGAAAGCTCGAATGGGCCGTGCGAGGGTGGGGATCAATACGCGGTAGCGCCGGTGGTTCAGTTCGGCTTCGTCCTCTTCCTCTGGCTGATCCTCGCTCGAGACCGAAACCAACTCGGCGTAATCTTGAACATCGGAGAGGCTGTCGTCGACGGTGGGGTCGTAGCGCTTGAGCGTCGGGTAGCCGAGACCACCTGCGATCACGGCGAAGACGAGCGTCAAGACGGCGAGCTGGATGGGATGATTCATACCGCCCTATCGGTTGGGGAATAAGTTGTAACGAAAGATGCAGTAGAGGGCGCGCACCGCGTCACGCCAGGTAATCTTCTTACCCTCTTGGTAGCTGCGCCCGAAGTAGCTGATCCCGACCTCGTATATACGAACTCCGGGGACCTTCGCGACTTTCGCCGTTAACTCCGGCTCGACCCCAAAGCGCTTTTCTCGAAGCTCGATCACGTCGAGGATCTCGCGCCGAAAGACTTTGTAACAGGTCTCCATGTCGGTGAGGTTGAGGTCGGTGAACATGTTCGAGACAAGCGTCAATGCGCGGTTGGCGACGTAGTGCCAAAAGAAGAGAACGCGGTGCGGACCCGAGCCGATAAATCGCGAACCGAAGACGACGTCCGCTTGCCCTCGGCGAATCGGATCGAGCAGGGTTTCGTACTCGCTCGGATCGTACTCGAGATCGGCATCTTGAATCACGACCCAATCGCCCGTGACGAGACCAAACCCAGATTGCAACGCCGCTCCCTTGCCCCGATTTTTCTCGTGGAAATGAACCTGATCGATCTGCCCGTCTTTGTGAAGCCGCTCGTGCAGTTCGCGAGAGCGGTCGGGCGATCCGTCGTCGCCCGCGACGATCTCGATCGGAATCTCGACGCCCCGAATGCGCTGAATAATCTCTTCCAAAGTTCGCTCTTCGTTGTACACGGGTACGACGACGCTCAAGAGCCCGGGCCGCACGGTTAGAGTCAACGATCGATCCACTCTAGAGGGACGACCGGTCGCAAGCGGGGTCGTCGATTGAGGCGGGCCGCCGCATGCTAACCAAAGTTGGAAGCGGTGCCGAGGTGAAGATCTGAGTCGAGCCGGGCCGACCACGCGCGAGTAAGTGGTTACTATTCAGCTCGTAACGCTTCGATCGGGCCGAGACGCGCAGCTTGGAACGCGGGGACCACGCCCGACGCGAGTCCGATCAACCCGGCTAAGCACTCGGCCAGGATCGCGTACGACCAAGGCAGTGCCACGGGGAGAGCCGGGATCAAAGCGTGCAAGAGTTGACCGAGCCCAATTCCGAGCGCGAGACCAACGGCGCCGCCGACGAGGGCGAGCACGGTCGCTTCGAGCAAAAAGAGCCGCAGAATCTGACGTTGGGGAGTCCCGAGAGTGCGAAGTAACCCAATCTCGGCCCGACGCTCGCGAACCGACATCGTCATCATGGTCAAGATACCGATCGAGCCGACGAGGAGCGAAATCCCCCCGAGCGCCCCCACCGCGAGGGTAAGTACCGCGAGGACATCACCGAGAGTTTCGATCATTTGATCCTGGGTGGTGAGGGTGAAGTCCTCGCGTTGATGCCGGTTGGTGAGAAGACGCGTCACACTCGCGGCGACGAGCTGAGAATCGGCGGCGGGATCGTAGAGGACGTGGATCTCCATCACCCCCTCACGATCGAAGAGCTCGAGCGCGCGCGAGGTCGGAACGTACACAGCATCGTCGAGATCGAGACCGAGAAACTGCCCTTTGGATTCCATGACCCCAACTATCCGAAACCGTAGCCCCGCAATACGAATGGTATCGCCAAGTGGGGATCGACGCCCGAACAGCTCGCTTGCGACCTTCGAACCGAGCACGGCAAATGGTCGGGCTCGCCGCGGATCGTCGGGGGGTAAGAAGCGGCCCCTTTCGACCTCAAAGCGAAGGATCTGCGGCATGTCGTAACCGACGCCGAGAACCGTGGTGCGCCGCCGCCGTTCATTCGATTCGACCTCGGCATTTCCCTGCACAATACCCTCGGTAGAAACCACGCTCGGTAGATCCTTGAGCGCTTCGGCATCGTCAATCGTCAAGGGCCGAATCGTGCCGAAGATGCCGACCGAGCCGCCAAACGTCGTCTTGCGACCCGGGGTCACGCCGAGCACGCTGGTTCCAAACTGTGTGAATTCGCTGAGGACGAACTGGTGCACGCCCTCGCCGATCGAGGTCAACAAGATCACCGCTGCGACTCCGACCGCGATTCCGAGCGCCGTCAGTCCGCTGCGAAGTCGGTGTGCCCGGACGGCCCCAAAGCTCAGCGAGATCGTATCGAAGAGTCGCATGTTCATCCTTCGGCCAACGCGCGGACGGCGTCAATTCGAGACGCTCGTCGCGCGGGAAGCCAGGCGAAGATCAAGCCCGTCGAGAGCGCTACGAAGGTCGCGGCGATCACGGCCCAGATCGGTGGCTCGACCGGAACCGCGGGGAAGTACCAACGGATCAGCGCGCTGAGCAAATAGCCGATCCCGATGCCCAAGAGCGCTCCGCAGAGCGAAAGCAGGACCGCCTCCACCAAGATCAACTCCCGAAGCTGACGCGGACTGGCGCCTATCGCTTTGAGCAGTCCGATCTCGCGGGTTCGCTGAGTGACGGCCACCAACATAACATTCATAATCAAGATCCCCGCGACCCCGAGGCTGATCATCGCAATTCCCGCGAGAGTGAGGGTGAGGGCTTCAAAGATCCGGTCGAAGGCCGAGAGCACCGAGTCCTGGGTGATCACGGTCACGTCACGCTCACCCTGGTGGCGGGCTGCGATCACGCGCTCTACCTCTTCTCGGCAGTGATCGAGTGACTCGCCGTTGCGCGCTTGAATCAGAATGCGAAAGAGCGACTCGGTATTGAAGATCGCTTGCGCGAGACTGACAGGGACAATCACCACTTCGTCGAGATCGACCCCGATCGACTCGCCCTGGCTGGCCGTCAGGCCGATGACGCGGAGTCGGTGGTCACCGATTCTGATAAACTGACCGATGGCAGGATCGTGGCCAAAAAGCTCCTCGCGTACTGTCTTGCCGAGGACGCAGACCGCTTTGCCCCGCTCGGGGTCCCCCGGGGGTAAGAAGCGACCCTTCTCGACGTGGAGATGTCGAATCGGTTCGATCTCGGCCGTCGATCCGAGGACGACTTCATCGCGCGAACGTCCCCGGTAAGAGACCAGCGCTTCGCCGACACAGATCGGCGCCACTTTGTCGACGAGAGGGATGCGGTAGAGAGCAGTCGCGTCAGCGATCGTCAAATCGCGCGGTGTTTCGCCGACGATCGGTGGCATGCCGCCCGTGGTTTCGTTGCGACCCGGCAACACCACGAGGAGGTGGAGACCGAGTGATTCGAACTCGCCCGTGACGTAGCGGCGCGCGCCCTCCCCGAGTGCCGTCAAGCCGACTACCGAACTCACACTGGTCGCCATCGCGATCAAGACGAAGATCGATCTCACCCGTGCCGAGAGAATGGCCCGACCCGAAAACTGAATCGCGGTGCTCCAGCGCAGCGCGTTCACGAGACGTCCCGCTCGATCCGGCCGTCGACCATGCGGATGCGTCGCCGGGCCCGCTCGCCGAGTTCGGGATCGTGGGTCACCACGATCAGGGCGACACCGCGCTGATTGACCTCTTCGAGAACCCGAACAATCTCCGATCCCGAGCTGCGGTCGAGATTGCCGGTCGGTTCGTCGGCGAGGATAACCTCGGGGTCGAGCATCAAGGCGCGGCCGATCGCGACGCGTTGACGTTGACCACCCGAGAGTTGATCGGGTCGGTGGTGGCCACGGTCGGAAAGCCCGAGTGCGGCGAGCGTCTCGGTTACGCGCTGCTTGCGTCGC
>CAYZYD010000332.1:0-5337 GCA_964482505.1 uncultured Planctomycetia bacterium
GGAGGTCGAGGGCCGGCGATTCTTGCTCGAACTTTTCGAACAGGACACTAGGGGGGAGTGAGTTACCGATGATCTCGGAGCGACCGGTCGAGCTCGCTTCGACGAAGCCCGTATTGCGCTGATGGTGCCGAATCGGCCCAGATTTCTCCGGTAGAGCCTGGGGGGCTCTTGGATGCAGCGGGTTAGCGACCGGGAGGACGGGCAGAGAGTCTCCCCATTTCGCGAGACGAACGGGGTCGAGTCAGGTATCCTTCCCCTCAGCCGCGGATTTGTCCGCGCTCTGATCCGAAAGGAACTCCAATTTCGCCAAGCATTAAGAGAATGCCCAAAGGCCTGCTTCCGCTGTTTGAAGATGGCTTTATCGACGAGGTTCTCGGGCAACTGCAGAGTGGCAAAGAGGCCACGGTCTACGTGGTGGCGGCCGCAGACGAAGTTTTTTGCGCCAAAGTCTACAAGAACGTTCTCCACCGTAGCTTCCAGCGCAACGACGATTACCGCGAGGGGCGTAAGTCGCGTCACGGCCGCGGCGGCCGCGGGCGCGGACGCAAGGGGAGCTATCACAACCGCGTGGAAGATTCAGAGTGGAAAGTCGCCGAGGCCGAGACTCTCTACCGGCTCGTCGACGCTGGGGTCCGAGTGCCCGAGCCTTATGGTGTTCACCACGGGGTACTCTTGATGGAGCTCGTCGTCGACGAAGACGGCCAGCCCGCCCCGAGGCTCAACGAGGTCACGCCCGATCGCGAGTTGGCGCTCGAGTGGCACGCCTTTCTGATGCAGCAGATCGTCCGAATGCTCTGCGCCGACGTCATTCACGGAGACCTGTCGGAATACAACATCCTTGTCGGCCCCGACGGACCCGTGATTATCGATCTTCCCCAAGCGGTCTCCGCCACCGGAAACAACCACGCCCTCAGATTTCTGGCGCGGGATGTCGAAAACGCTGGCGCCGCCTTTAGGAGAGTCGCTCCCGAACTCGTGGCCGCGAACTACGCGCGAGAACTTTGGTATCTCTACCAATCGGGTGATCTTCAGCCCGATACCGTCCTCACGGGAATCCACGAAGTCAAAGAGCCCGACGCCGATGTCGAAGCTGTCCTCGAAGAGATCGAAACCACGCGTCTCGAAGCAGAAGCCCGAGAGCGCGCGCGGCTCGAAGAGTGGGACGAATAGCAGGCGCTCGCCTCGCAGTCCGCGTACAACCAACCCAGGTTTGTCCAAGCGTCAGTGTAATGCGCGCCAGCGGTGCTCGGCGCTAGTGTTGAAACCGTGGGTGGCGTGCCAATTGAGGAGCGTGACGAAGCTCGAGTGTAGCGCCATCCAAAAAAGGTAGCTGCGGTCAAACCTCGTAACAGTACTGACCATAGTCTCAATACGACTCCCCTCACTACAACCCCCCCCTCACCACGACCCCGCGAGTGACTGACATAACGACCCGCCCGAAAACTCCTTCCGCTCTTGAGGCCGAGCTTCCTTTGTCCAGCCCCCCCGCGAAACCTCGAAGTATGACCAATACGCTGTTAATTGCCGAAGCGTCGGGTTAAAGCTCAATAAAAAAGAGATGCCCTGGCATTCGAATATCGTCGACAGCAAGTGGAGCAAGTGCTTAGAGAGTCGAGACTCTCGTCAAAAAGGCCTCTACTCAGACTCGGCCGGGGAACAAATCCGCCGGGGCGCCGGGATAGAGTGGTAACCGGCATCCCGAGGCAATGTGCGCTTACAAATAGGCATTAACGAATGGGCGTGTGGGAATGCGAGTGACGTCGAGAGCCTTCATGACATCACTCGCATCCTTCAAGCCTCTTAGCCTTTGGTGGGTTTGTCGGCTTCGAGCATGTTAGCCGCCTCGGTCGCCTCGTTGAGTCCGACGAAGGTCTTGCGAATTGCCTCGAGTAGCTCTTTCGCCTGCTCCGGGCTCTTGGCGTGGATCTTCTTGGCTCGTTCGAAGTTCTTGGCGGCGATATCCTCGATTTTCTTCTTTGCCTTTTCGATCTTCTTGGATTGGGCTTCCGCCTTTTCGAGCTCGAGAATTGCAAGGAGCGCTTTGCGATAGTCTTTCTTGCGAGTGTGGTGTTTAACCGTCTTCTCAAGCGATTCGAGATACTTGGGATTGAGTTCTATCTTGCCTAAGGCTTTGTATGCAGTACTGAGCTTCTCCTTGAATTGGGACTTATTTTGGTAACCCCGCGCCTCGGTGAGTACTTTCCCATCCGCAGAGACAAACTTCAGATTCGGATAGCCCGAGACATTGAATTTGCTGCAGACGGACTTTTCGGTATCGCCGTCCACGATAACCGGGATAAAACCGACAAGTTCGCCGTTGATCGCGGGATCCTTGAGCGATTCCCCTGCGAATTTTTTGCACCAGCCGCACCAAGTCGTGGTGAAAAAGAGAAACATCGGTTTGCCGGTGGCCTTAGCCTGTTCCAGACCTTTTTCGTAACCAACGACAAAGGTCATGTCGCCGGTATGGTCGTTCCATTTCGCCATGTTGGCGTCGGTCGAGGTGCTCCATGCCCCCGTGGTGAGCGCGAAGATCAGGGTGACGAGAAGAGTTTTGGGGAAAGTCATGGTGACTCCTGAGGTTTAAGTAAGCCGCCCGAAGTTCGATTTCGGGGAAAAGTGGGGAGCGACGAGTCGTCAGGTCGAATCGAGCGGCAGGGCTCGACGTCGCCCGGCGCTTCGTCGCATTCAACTTAGACTGGACTAAAAATTCTGAGAACGCGACCGCCTCGAGGTCGGTCTGGTGGCCAAGAGCCCGTTTCCGAGTACGAACTCTCCGCAGATAGGGATCAACCGCCGGCCGACCACCGGCTGCTTCAGCCAAAGGGTCGTGTCACGTGATAGATGAGATGGCGTTGGTCAATATTCATAGTCGACATTGTCGATTGTTTGGCGGTCCCAAGCAACCCCCAACTGAACTGTATTCGGAAACGCCTTTGGCTGTGGGTCTTCAGCGAGCTGAAGGCCGTTGTTCCCCGAGTCGTGCGCCGCTGGCTGGGGCGAGGGGCCCCATGGGGAATCCGGTTTGCTTTGCATCGACAAAGGTGAAGGAGAGGATTCTACTGTCGCCCACCGGGCCTCGATCGATTACTCCATTCGCGAAAGATCCTGATTGAATCCACTCTGAAAGTTCATGCGGACGATTGGCGTCGAAATCAAATAGTCAGCCGGCGATAGCAACGGTCCTTAACAGTAAGAAGTGGTTATGAGAATCGCGGTCTTTAGCAGTAAGTCTTACGATCGAGAAGCGCTCGAGCGTGCAAACAAAGATCACGGACACAATCTGGTCTTCTATGAACCACGACTTGGCGAAGAGACGCTCGCCCTCGCACAAGGATTCGAAGCGATTGCACCCTTTGTCAACGACGACCTCTCGGCGCCAGTAATTGAAATACTGGCGGCCGGTGGCACTCGGCTTTTGACCCTGCGCTCGGCGGGGTACAACCATGTCGATCTCCGGGCCGCCGAGCGCCACGATGTACGGGTCGCCCGCGTGCCTGCTTATTCACCCTACGCGGTCGCGGAGCACGCCATGGGGTTGATCCTCACTCTCAACCGGCAATTTCACCGGGCTCATGCTCGTATTCGGGAGGGCAACTTCTCTCTCGAGGGGCTGCTCGGTTACGACCTCAAAGGTCGTACGATTGGGGTTATCGGTACTGGGGTCATTGGACGTGTCTTTTGTGGGATCGCGATCGGGTTTGGGTGTCGGGTGGTTGCCCACGATCTTCGTCCCGACAGGGAGGTTGAAGATATCGGGGTAGAATACGTGAGTCTTGACGAGCTCTTTCAATCGGCAGATATCGTCGCTCTCCATCTCCCCTTAACCCCTGATACCTATCACCTCATCGACGCCGAGGCGCTCGAGAGAATGAAGCGCGGAGTCATGTTGATCAATACCAGTCGCGGGGCGCTCGTTGATACTAGGGCGGCGATCGCCGGCCTCAAAAGCGGGCAGTTGGGTGCCTTTGGTCTAGACGTCTACGAGGAGGAAGCAGATCTCTTCTTTGAGGACCTCTCCAACACCGTTATTCAAGACGACGTTTTCGCCCGACTCTTGACCTTTCCCAATGTTGTTATCACGGGGCATCAAGGATTCTTCACACAAGAAGCGCTCACGCGAATCGCCGAGACCACGCTCGCTAACGCTACGGCGTTTGAGCGGGGTGACGGTGAGTTTCATGAGGTAACTGTGGATCGTGTTCAAAGTGATCGCTCGGCTGAGTGAAGTGCCAGACAGCTTGACGGGCCTTCTATGATATTTCCGGTGCGCGACTTGTTTGCCCTCTTAACAATAGGCTTGTTTGGAGGAAACTGGAGTGCGTGAACCCTCGTCACCGTTTGCCGCGAGGACCAACACGATTCACGTCGGCGGTGCTCTATGCTCCCCAATCTCGCCAAGGTCGAAAGCATTTTGCGGGCGGACTGTAAGCAGTGGTACAGGCGCTCCCAATCCCCAATCTCAGCAATCCCAACTGTAGTGAGCTCTTTTAAGGGCCGCGAGTCTGCTTCACTATAGAACGCGTCGCGCTGAGGCACCTTCGCCGTTGCGAGTCGGTGAACCATGGGGTTTTGGCAAAAGAAGAGTGGTGCAAAGGCAGAGTCGCAATCACACGACTAATGCCAGTGCCCCGGGATTTTCTCGTAGCGTATCGTGCCCCCAATCGCGATTGCGGCGAATAGAATCACGATATCTTTGACTAAATATTGCCCTTCGGGCGTCGGCACGAAAGGCACTTGCAAGAAGCAGGTTTCGGGAAGGAAGAAAAACGCGAGCAGGGTACCCGGGAGCCGGATAAAGAGCAGAAGTAGAGCGAGCCGACCCAGCGGTCTAAATATGAGGCACACGCCGATGGCGACCTCCCACCAGCCGAGAACGGGTACGACGACCTCTGGGTCACCCCAGTAGACTGTCTGAGCGAGGAGGGAAGTTACGGTCTCGTGTCCGAAAGGCTTGAGCAATCCAAACCAGACAAAAAGAGCTCCGAGAGAGACTCGATGGAGGAAGTGGCCATAGCGCTCAAAATTGTTGACTACCCTGCGGTCGAAGGCCCCAATCTTCTCGGGGATCTTCTCTCGCAGAGTCCAACGGCGACGACCATCGGCTTGCGCTGAACGCTGCGAATTTTCGCTCATGCTTGCACTGCCCATCCAAGGTGGCTCTGGCGTTCAGCCTAGCCCGAAAAACTGCTTTCGATGCCGGAGGTCGAGATTTCGAGCCCATTTCCCCCCGGAGTCCAGTGCCCCCGGCGAATCGAAGTCGTATTGGTCATACTTCGAGGTTTCGCCGGGGGCGCTGGGCTAAGTGAGTGGGGTCAGCTCGTCTTCCAAGTTTGG
>CAYZYD010000333.1:0-5321 GCA_964482505.1 uncultured Planctomycetia bacterium
AGACAAAACCGAACGTACAATAGCGAGTTGGGACTGACTCGCAACTGCGACGCTGGCAGAGGGTTTTGCCGAGCCCTTAAGGTCTGATACCAGACCTGAATTGACTACCGGGAAACAACTAGAACAAGAATGTTGCCCATTTGCAACGAAACCTCGCCTCTCAAACTCCGCTCTCGCCCGTACATTCACAATCAAGTGCACTCAGAGAGCTATCGCTTGCCAAGCGGAGGTCGCGTAGCGGCCCCAGTTTTATCACGCGAGGCCGGTTCTGGCTTGGATAATTCTGACGAAGTGGTCGGAAGAGAGTACCAGTGGGCCCACGAATTCCATCAAACGTGTCACCGAGCGAGTACCGAGTTATGTCGAGTCATAACGCAGACCTTTGACATTTCTAAGAAAAGTCATGCGTCTCGCGGACCGGGCGCCGCGACTTTCTTGGGAAACGCGCCTCAAAGAAGTCGCATTGACAGGTCAAAACTCATGGCCCGACGACATGCACTCGGTCGGCGGCAAGCGGCCCCCCACTGGCCGTCGTACCGTCGCGGAACTCGATCTCGTAACTGTCGATCTGCTCGGCGGATCCGAGTCCGAAGTGGAGACGGGGGTCGTTCGAAGAGCAGTAGCTGTAATGGGGTTCGACGCGACGGGTGAACCGTCGGTCGCCGACATAGACTCGCACGATAGCGTGGTGCGCAACTAAGCCCTGCTCGTCTCGGATGTCGAGAATGATGCCGTGGCCGAGATCGCGCTCACGACTCTGGTTTCTCAGCAAATGCACGGGGTGGTCTCGGTTGACCACGACGATGTCGATATCGCCGTCGTTGTCGAGATCCCCAAAGCCCGCGCCGCGACTCGTGGCGATCAGTACCGGCGACGTGATCTCCTCGGCCTTGAGCGCCCGCAGCCCCTGCTCCACTCCTTCGTAGAGAAGATTGGCTTCGGCGTAGATATCCTTCTGGCCCGTCTCTTCATGCCGCATCACTTTGCCATTGGCGACGAAGAGGTCGAGGCGACCGTCGAGGTTGAGGTCGGCGAAGCCGAGCCCAAAGCCCGTGTAGGCGCGGCTGCTCGCGCCGAGGCCGAGGGCGTCGCTATCATCGCGAAAATAGGTACCCACATTGAGGTAGAACGTATTCGTCTCGGCCCGCAAGTGCGAAAGAAAGAGATCGAGGTCGCCGTCCTGATCGTAGTCGATCGCCGCAACCCCCATCCCCGCTTCGGGAGTCCCGTTGAGATTGACCGACGTTCCCTGGACAAGCGCTTCGTCTTCAAACCGACCATCCGCGCCTTGGATCCAGTGCTGATTGGGATCGGAATCATTGGCGACGAAGATGTCGAGCTGGCCATCGCCATTAAAGTCCCCGGTCGCGACCCCCAGGCCATTTCCAAAGGCCTTCCGAATTCCCGCCTGGACGCTGACGTCGGTAAAGGTGCCGTCACCGTTGTTTCGGTAGAGCGTATCCGGCGCCGGTGATTGGTAGTTATTGGGCTGGCAGTAATCGGGACCCTGGTTGCTCCCGCAATCGATCTCACTGTCGACCGACCAGCGCACGTAGTTAACCACGTAGAGGTCGAGATCGCCGTCCTGGTCGTAGTCGAAGAAAGCTGCAGAACTGCTCAAGCCCGGGTCACCCACACCGGCCGAATCGGTCACGTCCCGGAAGACCCCCGCGTCGTTTCGATAGAGCACGTTGGCTCCGGCGTTGGTCACGTAGAGGTCTGGGTCTCCGTCGGCATCGTAGTCCGCGACCGCGCAACCCATCCCGTACCCGGTGTGCCCCGTCCGCGTCTCCTGTGTGACATCTTTGAATCGACCCTCCCCGAGATTGCGGTAGAGGCGATTGGGGTCAACCCGGTCTTCGGTTTGAGAGATGCGCTCCCCCCCTTGAACCAGGTAGACATCGAGCTGGCCATCGCCGTCATAGTCGATGAGACCCACCCCGCCGCAGACAATCTCGGGAAAGTAGAGCTGTTCGGGATTTGCACCCGAACGGTGGACAAAATCGAGACCCGAGGCCTTCGCCTCTTCTTGAAACCAAGCGGGCCCGATCGGAGCCGCCTGCGTCGTAACGGAGCGGGTCGGGTTGGAGCCACTCATTGAGTCTGACTTCGGCTCGGGCTTTTCGCTCTTCTCTCCCGAACAACTGACCACGCATACCGAGATCTATACTCCCCAGAATGGACCCCACGGGAATCCAGTTCGAGTGCGAATCATTGTTTGGCTCCTTGTTTCGCCCGCTCGAGTGCATTTAAGGCTTGCTTGACCCGAGGGTGATTGGGAGAAATCTTGAGGGCTCGAGCGATCGCCCGGTCCGCCGCCTCAAAGTTTCCAAATCGTGCCTCGGTTACGCAGAGATTGACCCACGCCTGAATATTTCCGGGATCGATCTCTGCGGCGAGCCGTACCGACTCGACGGCCACCGGGTAGTTCTTACGTAGCATGGCGACTTCAAACCGAGCCAACTCGAGAGCTGCTTTGGGGGAGGTGAGTCGACGCGCGCTCTCAATTGAGCTGGCCGCTTCCCCAAGATCACCGCGAGTGATCGCAACGCGTGCCTTGGAGAAGTGCGCTTGCCACTCCTCGGGGCCGTACTCCACCGCGAGAATTGCCGCTTTCCGGGCCTCAGCAAGTCTCTGCTCCTTGACCAAGATATCGACCTTGTTGACGTAATAGCGAAACTGTTTGGGATCGAGTTCTATGGCGCGGTCGATCGTATCAACCGCTCGCTCGGGCTCACCGTTGAGATTGTACGCCACGGCTAAACTACTGAGGACTTCGGTCTTGTTCGGGTGATATTGCTCTGCAATCTCTAACAGCCGGATCGCCCTTTTGACCTGTTCGGGGTCATTGCGCTGCTGAGCGAGCTGGATCGAATAGATCGCCTGACTGACGTAGTCGGAAACCGACGATCGATGCTGGTCCGCTTTGATACCGAGTGGCGATCGAACGTAGGTTGGCCGTGCATTCTGCCCTTGCTCGAGGAGCTCGGCGAAGTCCTCGCGCGGTCTCCCCGCCTGCTGGTAGGCGCGGCCGAGAACATACCGCACGTGTGGATTTTGCGATCTCTCCAGTAGCTTCTCGAGTCGACGAATCGCCGACTCGGTTTGATTGTCGCGAAGTTCACATTCGGCGAGCGTGACGCTTGCGTGCGAATCGCCGGGGATCAGTTCGAGACAGCGTTCGGTCGCGCTGCGCGCTTTTGCGTACTCTCCTCGGCCGACGTGAATCGTGGCGATTCGGTGCCAGCTCGGAGCAAACTCGGGAAAACGTTGCGTGTTGCTCTCAAACGCTGGCAGCGCTTGTGCGAGGAGTCCGAGATTGTAATAAACGACGCCGAGTCGGTGCCGCCACTCCGGGTTATCCGGATCGAGCTCGAGGCAGACGAGATACTCGTTCTTCGCCTCATTCCAAAGACTGTTTGCCTCGTAGCAAAGCCCGAGAGTACCGCGAGCATCCACTTCGGCGGGGTTCAAATTGGCGCGAACGAGATGGGGTTCTATGTGGGTGCGGATCAGCGGGTCGATTTGGGTCGGGATCGCAGCGACCGGGGCCACGTTTGCGACGTCAGTTGGATTCTCTTCTGAGTCAGAGTCACAGCCGTTCAAAAGCGCCGCGAGAATCAGCCCGAAGATGAGTCGGTATAGCGGAGCCTGAAGCTCTCTCCCCCAGAAGCGCATCGACAGCCCTTTCTCGAGCCGTTCGTTCCGATCAGGGCTAGCAGCCACTCGGATCGATCTGAACATTATTAGGTCGCGCCGAAACTCAGCGACTAGCAGCCCAGGCAGAGTGGAGAGGGCGGCGTGGCCGAGTCCAAAATCTGCCGCCGACACCGCGTCGCCGGAGGCAATATCGACCCAATATATCGAATCAGCGAATCCTGGCGACGGAAAAGGTGGTCCCGGGGGACATCAGATTGAGTTCATCGATCAGGGTTTGAAGATGTCGATCGCGAAGTTGCGTCCCGATGTTCATAATGCTCGCGCGGTCTCGTCGCTGGCCGTGGCCGGCTCGATATTCATCCCCTCGACCGAGCACGCTCGTGTTGCCCGCGGCGTGGCCGAACTCGTGCGCGACCGGAATCTGACTATGGCAGACCCGCGGCACGTCTCGGCAACGTCGTTTCGTCCGGGTGTCATTGCTATCGAGTCGAATCGTGCGCGCGTTCCAGAGGACCGAACTGGTCGCGAACTCACCGGCGGGGATCTTGGTTACGGTCACTGTCCAGTGCGGGTCGCGGCGGACTCGTCGGATATCGAAGTTGACGCGACAGCCACTCGCCGCGAGCCGACGCGCGAGCGCGGTGTTTCCGCGCGCTTCGAGCCGTGCCCGGTTACTCCAGACCGCCCAGATCGCTCGGTCGGCCCGGTTGTGAAAGTCGCGCTGCTCGTGCACGGTCCACGGAAGCAGCGGCGGCCGAGTTCGCCAGTGATAGAGCCAGCGCTCCTGCACAAAAATCTGCCCCGTGTCGGTGTTGAGATCGATAACGCACCACGGGGTCTCTCGCACCAGGTGTCCCACGGATCCCCTTTCAAAGCTCGGGGGCTCTCTCTACAGTGAAGTCTCACCCGTCTCCTCGAACGAATCGAGCTTGAGTTGCTCACTTTTTGGGCCGCGCACTCTTTTCGAGCCCCCCGCTTCCCTGCGACGGGTCGTGGGTAAGTCCGATCGACCCACTGAGTATCGATCGTCACCGGGCCAGTTTGAGCGAGGAATTCTCCCGCTCCCAGATTTGATGCGAGCGATGATTAGGACGATTGAGACGGACCGACTCTCGATCCAACCATACGACGCCTCCTGGGAACGATCGTTCGTCGAGCTCAACCTTGAGCCCGACGCTCGCCGATTTGTTGGCGGCGTGCTGACCGAATCTCAAGCCCAGGCGCTCTTCCAACGGCTGATCGAGCCCGGCTACCCCCTGGGTTGGGCCATCGTCGCCCGCTCGAGTCCGCAAGAGTACTTGGGGCACCTCTTCCTCGTCGAGAGTGAAGCCGAACAGGAACTCGAACCGGGTATCGTGCTGCCTAGAGAGCAGTGGGGTCAAGGAATCGGTACCGAAGCTTATCGAGCCCTCTGCGACTACGCGCTCTCCGCCCTCGGAGCCACTCGCTTAGTCGCGACCGTCGACCTCGATAATCGCGGATCTCAGCGAGTCCTTGAAAAGTCGGGATTCCGTTTTGAAGGGACCTATACCGATCAAGAAGGGCCCTTCTACAAGTACTCGCGCTCCCGTGAACCACGTCGCGAGAAGTCTTAAGACAAGCACCCCTAGCAGCCCGTTGAAAAACTCATTCCGCGCGGGAGGCCGAGCATCCTTCGCCCA
>CAYZYD010000334.1:0-2663 GCA_964482505.1 uncultured Planctomycetia bacterium
CTGAGTGATCCAACCGCTGAGTGGTCGAGCACTCTACGACATCATCGGCTGGGTCGCGCTGACTGGCGTTGTCAGCCCACCTCGCGGGCCACGCCTTACGATAACGAAGCACTTTGTTCGAACTGGCTACCACAGATGAGTTGACAGGAACACGGAAGACACGACTATTGCGTAGATGTCACCTTGTGCAGCCTTAGTAAAACTAATTGATTTCATAGCTTGAGGAGCCCACGTGGAACGAGAAGAGCTACCGGTCGATATCCTCTTTGTCGGAGCGGGACCCGCTAATCTAGCGGCCGCATACCGACTCGCGCAATCGCTCAAGGAGCAGGGAAAGCGCGACGAAGTCGAAATCGCCGTGATCGAAAAGGCGAACTCGGTCGGCGGCCATATTCTCTCGGGCGCGGTCATGGACCCCAGAGCGATATCAGAGCTTTTCCCAGAGGGCTGGAGAGAAGCGGGCTGCCCCGTCGAAGCGGAAGTCGGGAAAGAGGCGGTCTACCACCTCACCTCCAAAGGCTCCTATCGGATTCCCGTTCCCCCGATGCTCAAGAACCACGGCTACAGCGTTGTCACGCTCTCGGACCTCGTGGTTTGGCTCAAAGATAAACTCGAAGAGCTCGAGGTGATGGTCTTTGAAGGCTTCCCCGGCCACGAGTTTCTCTACGATGACGAAGGACGAGTCGCCGGAGTGCGCACGATCGACAAGGGTCTCAAGAAAGATGGCGAACCCGGACCCAACTTCGAACCCGGAGCCGACATCACCGCTCGCTGCGTCGTCCTCGGCGAAGGATCACGAGGCTCCTTGACGAAACAACTCGTCGAAAAATTTGGCCTGAATGGCCGAAACCCCCAGATCTACGGAACGGGTTGCAAAGAAGTCTGGCGACTTCCCGAGGGACGGATGGAACCGGGACAGGTCATCCACACCTCGGGTTGGCCCCTCAACAGTCGCGAATACGGTGGTTCCTGGATCTACGGAATGAAGGACAACCGAGTGTCCGTCGGATTTGTCTCGGCCCTCGATTCGGGTCAACCCTGGAATGACCCCTGGGAGAACTTTCAACGCTGGAAAACACACCCCCGCATCAAGGCGCTGCTCGAAGGGGGAGAGATTGTGAAGGCGGGAGTGAAGACCGTCCCGGAAGGCGGTTACTGGTCACGCCCGAAGAGTTACGGGGACCACTTTCTCATCCTCGGGGACAGCGGATCGCTTCTCAATATCTCGCGGCTCAAAGGAATCCATAACGCGATGAAGAGCGGGATTCTCGCGGCCGATACCCTCCTTGAAGCGATCGAAAAGGAAGACTTTTCAGAAGCGACGCTCAAGGGATACGAAGATCGTTTCCAAGACTCCTGGCTTCGGCAAGAGCTCTATCGGGTGCGAAACTACCGCGCTGAATTCAAGGGAAAGAACTTCTGGATTGGCGCGTTTACCGGCGGTGTCAAGTATGTCCTCGGCGGTATCGGAGCGGAATTTAAAGCGGTCGAGCCCGATCACGAAGATATGAAGAAACAGTCAGCCGCGCCACCTGAGCCCGAGGCTCCCAGCTACGACGGGAGTTTTTTGATCGACAAGGTGACCCAGGTTTACCACGCCGGCTCTGTGCACGAAGAAAATCAACCCTCCCACCTCAAGGTCGCAGATCTCGATATCTGTCGAACTCGCTGCGCTGAAGAATACGGTAATCCGTGTCAGCACTTTTGCCCAGCTAACGTCTACGAAATGGTACCCGACTCAGAACGCGGCGGCGAACGACTACAGATCAACCATTCGAACTGTGTTCACTGTAAGACCTGCGACATAATGGATCCTTACGAGATCATCACCTGGGAAGTGCCGAGCGACGCGGGCGGTCCAAAATACCAGGGCCTGTAGAAGAAGCCCCGCCGTCAAAAATAGTAGTCGTGCAGGGCGTTGAGTACTCGGGGTGCTTCGGTTTCAGGGACGAGGAGCGAGATATTCATCCTCGTGGCGCCGTAACTGATCATCTGGACCGGCACCCGACACTCGGCGATGGTCGCAAAGATCTTTGCAATCGCTCCTTCATCGGCCGAAAAATCTTGCCCAACCAGACTGATGAGGCTCGAGCCGCGACTGACGAGCACCGAGGCAAACTCAGATAAACTCGCTTCGAGGTGGGGAACTTCGCTCGGGTCGACGTCTGTCGAAAGCGAAACCGAGACCTCGGTGGTCGAAATCATGTCGACCGAGACCTCGTACTCCTCAAACACCCGACTGATCCGGGCGAGGAAGCCCGGGCGCGCCACCATGCGCGGACTCACCACCGTGACGACATTGACCGAGTCCTTGTGGGCGATGGATCGAATGCCGCTGAGCTCGGAACGCTCGACCTTTTCGTCGGGGACGATTTTTGTTCCCGGTCCCTCGGGGTTGCGGCTGTTTAGGACCTGCACCGGTATCCGTCGCTCCATAGCTGGAGTGATCGTCTGTGGGTGCAGAACCTTCGCGCCTCAAAACGCGATCTCACTCGCCTCACGAAAACCGAGCTCAGCAATCAACCCCGCCGCCGGCACCAGCCTTCGGCTTGCGATTCCCAGCCTGGAGGTGGTCGTCGATCTGTCGGTGCAACCCGACGGCGGCGGCCACGGGACGGTGAGCGTGGGCGACCTCGACACGCATCGCGGCGTCCGGGAAATCT
>CAYZYD010000334.1:2673-5254 GCA_964482505.1 uncultured Planctomycetia bacterium
CGCGGGTACCAGGCTGGGATGCGCAGGCATGATGCCGTCGACATGCGTCCAAATTTGCTGCTCGCGGGCCCAGAGCGCGCAGGCGATGATGCTAGCTGAGTAGTCGCTGCCCCCCCGACCAAGCGTGGTGACCTCACCCGCGACCGTCCGACCCGAAAACCCAGCGATAACCGGGATCTGCCCAAAGCGCGAACCGACGATCTCTGGGGCGAGCCGTTCTGCGATGCGCTCGTAAGCTTCGGGAAGAGGTCGGGCCCGACCAAATCGGTTGTCCGTCACCAAGCCGAGCTGCCCCGCCTCCCAGGCACGGGCGGGAGAGCCGCGCCGCCGCAACAGCGCCGCGAAAATCGGCGCCATCAAAAACTCACCGTAAGCGAGTACTCGATCGTGAATACGCGCCGTCACTTCGTGGGTGAGAGAGACACCCTTGAGCAAGTTTCTAAGCTCGGTGAGACGGCGATCAAATTTCTCGCGGTTGAGTTCCTCTTCGAGATCGAGTTCGCGGACGAGATCCTGGTGCCGCGCCTCGAGCGGAGCAAAAGGCACCTCGGCCCCCGTCACGGCGATCTCGAGAAGACGCAAGAGCTCATTGGTGACTCCCGAACGCGCCGATACGACGACGACGGGATTGGCTGAGAGTTCACCTTCGACCCGGTCCGCAGCCGCCTCGAGGGCCTGCGCGTCGCCGAGTGAAGTACCGCCAAATTTCATGACGATACAATTCGCCAAAAATCGGTTTGAAGGCGGGTCCTTGCGTGTCAGCTCGTTCATGGCGCGGATCCTAACCAAGTCGCTCGGGTTCGGGAAGCGCCGAGTTGACCGTTCCTCGGCAGATACCTATCATCGAACTCGACAACGAACGCAGAGAGGAGCCCCCGTGGATCAGCCTCGGAAGTCGCCGGAGAATTCCCCAGCGCTACCTCGCGGAGACGAGCTTATCTACGACTGGAATACAGTCGAAGGCCTTGAGAAGCCCCGCCAGACTATTGAACTCAACGACGAAACTCTTCGGGACGGACTTCAATCACCGTCGGTAACCGATCCGCCGATCGATAAGAAGATCGAGATCCTTCACCTGATGGAGCAGCTCGGCATCCAAGGATTCAATGCGGGGTTGCCGGGCGCGGGCCCCCGAGCCGTCGCCGACGTCACGCGACTCGCTGAAGAGGTTCGCGATCAAAAGCTCCGTATCATGCCGAACTGTGCGGCTCGTACTCACGAGGCCGATATCCTGCCGATTGCTGACATCGTCCAAAAGACTGGCGTCAGCATCGAGGCGGCGACTTTCATCGGCTCGAGCCCGATTCGACAGTACGCGGAGGACTGGAGTATCGATCAGCTGCTCAAGCACACCATCAACGCCTCGAAACTCTGTCAGAAGCATGGGCTTCCGCAGATGTATGTGACCGAGGATACGATCCGCGCCCACCCCGACACGTTGCGTCAACTCTACCTCGCGGCGATTGAACACGGTGCTCGACGGATTGTCGTCTGTGATACTGTGGGCCATGCGACGCCGAGGGGGGTTCGAAACCTCATCCAATTCATCCGCGGTCTCGTCGAAGAGAGCGGCGAAATGGTCAAAGTCGACTGGCACGGTCACCGAGACCGGAGCCTCGACGTCGCCAACTCGATCGCAGCTCTCGACGCTGGCGCCGAACGGATCCACGGAACTGCGCTCGGGATCGGTGAACGCTGCGGCAACGCGAGTCTCGACCTTCTCCTCGTCAATTTGAAGCTGCTCGGTTACATCGACAACGACCTCCACAAACTGCCCGAATACGTCCAACTCGTCAGCGAGGCGTGCGAGGTTCCAATTCCCGGAAACTACCCCGTGTTCGGCCAAGACGCCTTCGAGACCGCCACGGGCGTCCACGCCGCCGCGGTGATCAAGGCCTTCAAGAAGAACGACACCTGGCTCGCCAATCGAGTGTATTCGGGAGTTCCCGCGGATGAATTCGGCCTGCGGCAGAAGATCTCGGTAGGTCCCATGAGCGGGCGTTCGAATGTCGTCTTCTGGCTCGAAGAGCACTCGCTTGAACCGAAGGATGAGGTCGTCAATCGGATCTTCGAAGCGGCGAAACGCAGCTCGCGGCTACTCACCGACGACGAAATCCTCACCCTCGCCCAGAAGTCCTCTTGAAGAGTTCAGTTTGCGTTAGCGGGCGGGTTGATCGTGCAGTCCCACTAACCGTCGCGTTAGTGCGACTGGGTCGATAGGAGAGTGGTCGCCTTGACTCGCAGGTCGCGTCCCGACGCGGCCCGGAGTTGGTTTGCAAGGCGAGAGACCCACTCTTCAGGGACGGGTTTGGGCGCGGTGATATGGACAGCGATCCGCTCCGAGTGATCCCACTTGATCAGGTGAAGATCGGCTTCTTCGAGTTCGGCGACCGCGGTTCGGACGAGCGGTTCAAGCTCTCGAGCTAGGTCGGGCTTGGTCCATTCGAGGTAGTTTTTGCCGAGATTCCACGCGAGTCCCAAAGTCGCCGCAA
The DNA here is from genome assembly GCA_964482505.1 of uncultured Planctomycetia bacterium. Lineage (GTDB taxonomy): Bacteria > Planctomycetota > UBA8108 > UBA1146 > JAJFFE01 > CAYZYD01. The sequence goes on from CAYZYD010000334.1 coordinate 5,166, forward strand.
AGATCAAAGCGATCGCCACTCGGACCCAAGTGACGCTTCGCTTGCCTTCCGTACGCCGCCGTCGAATCCCCCCGAGATAGAAGCTCAGC
>CAYZYD010000335.1:0-5209 GCA_964482505.1 uncultured Planctomycetia bacterium
AGGGAGGTCGAGGGCCGGCGATTCTTGCTCGAACTTTTCGAACAGGACACTAGGTTGAAGTCTGCAGGGATCGCTAAGCTCTGGCTCTGCAGGGATCGCTCCGCTATGGCCTCAGAGTTGGTCGGCTTTTCTGACTCGGGTCTCAAGTGGAGGCACTCGGCTCGCGCTGGAAGAACTGCCGCACGCGCGGATCTTCGGATTGGTCTCGAAGTTCAGTCGGCACTCCTTCGGCGATGATGCCCTTGGTGTCTCGGTCGAGCATGATAACCCGATCTCCTATGCTGTAAATGCTCGCGAGTTCGTGGCTGACGATGACGAAAGCGATCCCAAGCGTACGACTCAACCGCAGGATCAGCTCGTCGAGCTCGGCCGAGGTCACGGGATCGAGCCCGGCCGAGGGCTCGTCGAGAAAGAGAATGTCGGGGTCGAGCGCCATGGCGCGGGCGATCGCCGCGCGCTTTTGCATTCCGCCCGAGACTTCCGAAGGATAGTGCTCGTCGAAACGCGCCAGTCCGACGAGCTCGAGCTTCATCCGAGCGATTCGATCGAGCGCCGGCGCCGGCAGCTCGGTAAATTCTTCGAGGGGAAGGCGGACATTCTCGAGCAGACTCATCGATCCGAACAGAGCGCTGTTCTGATACCCGACCCCGAAGCGGCTCAAAATCGCCTTGCGCGCTTGCCCTTCGCTGGCCGAGAAGTTTTCGCCCAAGATCTCGACGGTACCGTGGGTCGGTGGGACCAAGCCGATGATCGCCTTGAGCAGCGTGCTCTTCCCACACCCCGACCCCCCGAGAATAAAGAAGACTTCACCCTCATAAACGTCGAGACTGATGTTGTCGAGGATGACGGTCTCGCCGTAGGCCACGCGAATCCCGCGAACCTTGACCACGACTTGTCTCGACGAGTTTGTCTTTTTCATATATCCAGCGCGTAGTTGATGACCGCGAAGGCCGCGTCGAAGACACAGACGAGGACGATCCCGCTCACGACGGCCTTGGTTGTCGAATCGCCGACCGCGGTCGCCCCGCGGGCGGTTTGCAGACCGCGAAAACAGCCAATCCCCGCGATGAGCAGCCCGAAGACAAATGACTTCGCAAGGCCCGATAGGAACGAGCTCATCGCGACCGCGTCCTGAACATGCTCAAAGTAGGTGATGAGCGGGTATCCCAGCGAGAGCAGCACCACCGCCCCGCCGATGATGCCGAAGAGACAGCAGAATATTGAGAGAAACGGGATCATAAAAAAAGTCGCGAGCATCCGAATCGCGACGAGAAAATCGACGGGGTCGATCCCCATGGTTTCAAGGGCGCTCAGTTCTTCTGAGACTTTCATCGTGCCGAGCTCCGCCGCGAAAGCGGACCCCGACCGACCCGCCACGATCACCGCCGCCATCAAAGGGCCGAGTTCCCGCGTCATCGAGATCGCGACCAGATCGGCGACATAGACTTCGACTCCAAATTGCTGCATCGGAATCGCCGATTGAAACGCCATGATCAACCCGATCAAGAACCCGACGAGGGCGACGATTGGCAGCGCGTTGACCCCCACCTTCTCGGCCGAAAACCAGACTTCGGACCAACGGATATTGCTCGGAGCGAGTGCGACTTTGGTCAAAGTCATGGCCGCGTGTCCGACGAAGACCACGAGCTCGACGAGATCACGCCAAAACTTGATCGTGGCACGTCCTACTTCGGGTACCAGGCTGGTCGGCCGGCGCTGCTTAGGAGGTCGGCAGATCTCCTCGCTATCAAACTGATCGAGGAGTTCGCGAATATCATCGCGAAGCTCGGTAAAGAGGATGTTTCCATGAACCCGAAACCCGAGCTCGACCATCAACGCCAGGCCAGCCCCGTCACTGTAATCAAGTTCCTTAGCGTTGACTTCGATTCGGTCGGGGCGCGCACTTTCGACTCGGCCCAGAACCGCACTCCAGATACTCGCGGTCGAGTCGGCATCGAGCCGGCCGCGGAGATCGATCTTGAGAAGGCCGCCTTCGGCGACCTCTGACGAATATTCAACCAAAAGACCGTCCTCACTCGAACAAACCGAGTGCTTGGTTACATTTAAGACCGCTCGCCACCGAGTGTCGCGATTGACCTCGCGAGTCTGCAGATCTCGGCTTGTGAATGGAAGAACCCGGCCGCCAAGTCGTCCGAGTTTCGCATGGTACAGAGCAATGGGGCAAAGTAGTGCGGCCCTCGGGGTCGACCCAAACGCCCACCCCGCGTCGGACGTACTATCGAGTTCTGTGCGAACTCTGCGGTCGCCGTATCTTTTGGTCAAGGACTTCGAAAGGACTCACCTTGCCGCTGACTGACCGACTCCTATTCAAAACCCTCGCGTGGGTTCTGGTTTTACTCGCTATCCCGTGCTCTCTTGCCGCTCAATCCGCCTCGGAACGGCTCAAACAAGATTACCCGAGTGCGCTCATCCGAGAATCGGGTGGCTGGGTTCAAATTTATGGAGAGCCGATGGGAGCGGGAGAATCACCGCTCCAGGTCGCTTCGACCTGGCTCGAAAGTTATGGCGCACTGCTCGTCGGCGAATCCGCTCCACTCGAAGTCGAAGTCTCGGGACCCTACCGACTCAGCCAAGGCCGCGGCCAAGTGCTCCACTACCGACAACGACTCTTGGGGTACCCGGTCGAGAATGCTCCGGCTCGGGTCGTGACCAAGACCCTTGGGGGAATCGAACGCGTCGTCTACGTGGCGGGTCAACTCGCCCGTCTCGATCCCCGAGGTTTGCGGCCGATCCGGGTCTCGAGTCAAGACGCTCTGAATAGTCTGCGAGGCCGGCCGGTCTTTCGCCAGTTCACGCGCTGGACCGAGCCGACTCTGGTCGTCTTGAAGGAATCGGATACTCCAGGTCCCGACGACCGTAGCGCGATTCTCGCCTACAAGATCTCCGCGAGCGGTGTGAGTGGGAGCCGCACCTTCTTCGTCGCGGCCTTCGACGGCGAACTCGTCTACGAGCGAAATGAGACCCACTCCGTCGATATCTCGGGTCAAGTCAACGCCTTTCAAACTCCTGGCGTACTCCCCGATACCCCGGCCAATGGCCCCGTCTTACTTCCTCTGCAAGGAGCTCGAGTCGAAGCGGGTAACGTCGCCACCTTGACCGACGAGAATGGCGACTACTCGCTCTCCCCGACGGGCCCCTCAGCCGACGTTTCGGTCTCGCTGGTCAACCCCTGGGTGACGATTACGACCTTGGTCTCGCCCCTCGTCTCGGCGAGTGAAGACGATGTCACTTCGGTCGCCAACTTTACTCTCAACGCTTCGCCGTCTCAGTTCACGACCGCCCAGGTCAACGCGTTCGTCCATGTGCAGAATGCCCACGACTTTTACCAGGAGTTCGCCCCCGACTTCACTCCGATCGATGTATCGATCGAGACCAACGTCAATATCAACGATAGCTGCAATGCCTTCTTTGATTCCTTCTTTATCTCGCTCAACTTTCTGACTTCAGGATCGGGCTGCACCAACTCAGCCTTTTCGTCGATCGTTTTGCACGAGTATGGTCACTTTATTGTCAATCGTCTCGGACTCGCCCAGGGTGCGTTTGGCGAAGGATTCTCCGACGTGCTCGCTATGTATTTCTTAGACGACCCCATCGTCGGCCGCGGTTTCTTTGGCTCAAATAGCTTCGTCCGTAACCCACCCCTTTCCAATGTCCAGTTCCCCTGCTCAAGCCCGAGCGTCCACTTTTGTGGAATGGTGCTCGGAGGGAGCTTCTGGAACGTGCGGGAGAACCTCAAGAACCGCTACGGCGACGCCGAAGGGCAGGAGCGCGCGAATCAACTCTGGGTCGATTGGAGCTTGATCACGCTCGGCGGAATCGGCACCAACAGCGCCCATCCTGGTACCGTGATCGAAACTCTCATCGTTGACGATAACGACGGCTTTTTCGGTAACGGCACGCCCAACCTGGTCGAGATCTGCGCGGCGTTCGACGATCACAGTATCCCCTGTCCCGTCGAAGGTGGGGTCGCAATCCGACCCGTCGACCTGCCCGAGGTTTTCACGCCCGACCAAGAGACGACGGTCGAGGTTGAGCTGACGCCCATCACAGCTGCCCCGCTCGCCGCGTCGGCGGAACTCTTCGTCCGAGTTGGCAACGGACCGTTTGAAAGCCAACCCATCACGATCATCAATAACAGCCTCCTCGAAGTGACCTTTCCCGCCCTCCCCTGTCTTTCGCGGCTCGAATACTACCTATCGGTCCAAGACACCACGGGCGCGACGAGCTTCTTTCCGGCCGGGGGTGATACGAATCCGATCGTGACCTTCACCGCTAGCGAGGTCGAACGGACGCTCGCAGACGACTTTGAACTCCCCTCCGGCTGGACCGTTGGGGGGCCAAACGACAGCGCGACGAGCGGTATCTGGCTACGCGCCAACCCGGTTGGTACGGCCGCTCAACCCGAGGATGATCAAACCGAAAATGGCTCGCTCTGTTTCTTCACCGGCCAAGGGGCGCCGGGCGGTCCGCTTGGAGCCAACGATGTCGACGGTGGGCAGACGACACTGACTTCGCCGGGCTTTGATGTCGATGCCGACCGCGAAGCTCGCATCGAATTCTGGCTCTGGTACTCCAATGACACCGGTAACGCGCCCGACCAAGATATCCTTCTCGTCGAGATCTCGGGACAGGATGGAGCTCCGGGTAGTTGGGTCACTGCACTGACCATTGGACCGGACTCCATCGAGACCTCGGGAGGCTGGTTTCGGTACCAGTTCTGGGTGTCTGACTTCACGATTCCGACCGACTCGGTCCGCGTTCGGTTTATCGCTCAAGACACCAGCCCGGGCTCACTCGTCGAAGCAGCGATCGATGACTTTGCCGTCGACGAGACCGTCTGCGTGGTCGAGCCGACGTTTACCCGCGGCGATTGCAATCTCGATGGAGTTCGCAACATCGCCGACGCGCTTTTCTTCCTCGGCGAATTCTTTCAAGGTTCGGGTCAGTTTAACTGCGCCGACGCTTGCGATAACAACGACGACGGCGCTCTCGATATCGCCGATGCGGTCACGCTCCTCAATTTTCTCTTCGTGACCGACGACCCCCTGCCCCAACCGCTAAGCTGCGGCACCGACCCCACCGACGACGGACTCGGTTGCGACCAAACTTCCTGTCCCTGAGAGTCGTGAGGGACGTTATCCACTCGGGGCTGCTCACCGGCGGTGGGGAGCCCCGTTTTTTTTGATGG
>CAYZYD010000336.1:0-5191 GCA_964482505.1 uncultured Planctomycetia bacterium
CAGTTCTCAGAACGGTTTGGCCCAGAGAGCTCTGAGTGGAAAAGTCCTTACGGGCAGATCGAGTCGACACATTCGAGTCCGTCCGAGGTCGGGTCGACCCCGCAACTCGGGTGCGGTTCGGGCGGCAGCGGCCCCTGATTGAAGAGGGCGCCGAGCAGGTAGACGGCGTCGGAAATCGAGATGCCGCCGTCGTCATTGGTATCGCAAGCGTCTTCGCAACTGCCGAGTTCGGCACCCGAGAAGAGCGCGGTCAGAATGTTGATAGCGTCGGCTAAATTGACCGAGAAATCTTGAGTGCAATCGCCGCGGATCAGGAGGGGCTCGCAGCCGAGAGTCACTGAACAGGTCGCACTGCAAGTCTCTTGACCCGCAATACCGACGACGGTGTAGACGGTCGTCCCACTCACAGGTTGGCTGTCGATCGCATTCGTTGCGGAGCCGCCCAGCGTTTGAATCACGAAACCGTCGCGGCGTAGCTCGATCGCATCGTAGTCGACGAAGTTGACCCAATCGAGCGTGACGGCCACACATGATTGATCCTGACAGCTAAGAAACGCGGGCGGCGGGATCAAACAGTCGGACTCAAAAGTCTGGATCGCGGTGGAGGCGAGCGGCGCGATTTGCCCTTCCAGATCGGATTCGATCAACAGGACGAGTTCGTGGAGCAGATGCGGCGTGTGATCGATCACCCGCACCGTGACCTGGATCGTGACCGTCTCCAGGGGTTCGACGAGAACAAAACCGGGCACTTGGATTTCGGGGACGATTCCGTTGATCATGACAATCGCATCGAGTCCGCCGAGGGTAACCGTCGAGAGCAAACGATAGTCGAACGCTCGAGCCACGTCGGTGAGATTGGTAACGGAAAAGTTCACGGCGCCGTTTTCGTCTTCTTCGAATTGGTGGAGCGCCTCGTCGGCCTCAACGGACCATACGGTGGAGAGGCGGAGGCGCCCGATCGATTCGTGTTCAACCCCAGTGGTGGAATTGATGAGACGAACCCGATAGTAGGCGGAGCTCTGCGCATCGAGATTAGCGGGAGCGACGATTTCGAGGGGGAGTGTCACCGAGGACTCGGCGGGAACCGCGAGACTGCCAAAGGATTGCGCAAAGGACAGTCCCGTCACGGCATCGCTGAAGCCCTCCCCGGGAAGCGCTTCCGCGCTCCAATCGTAGCTCTGCGGCTGACGTGTCTGGTTAGTCACGATCATCGTCGAGACCACGAGTTCACCGGGGCTCGAGACGAGATCGACTTCGGGAAGAGTGACGAATTCGCGCGGCGCCGCGAGGGATCCCTGTATCGCGAGTTCCGCCACCGCGCCAGGCTCCAACTTCACGGAGTAAACGCCCACCTCATCGACTCCGCCTGCAAAGAATCGATCGATCGGTCCTCCTTCGAGTGCGCGTCCACGACCGATCTCGAGTGGGGCCGAGCTTGAAAGACTTCCCGGAACCGAGGTCGGATCGAAACTCGCGACCCTTTCGCCTTCGACAAAAAGCGAAAGACCCTCTTCGGGATTGTCGCGTCTTACCGTCACGGCGACGTGGGACCAAGTTCCGAGCGGTAGGGGCGCAGTATTCGCGACATAGTTCTGCGCACCGTTCTCGTCACCGAGGCGAATCGCGAGCCGTCCTTCGTCGAGGTAGAGCAAAAAACCCTGGCCGTTTACGTCGCGCTTATCGAGAAGGGGCTGGTAGTCGAGGAGAAGGCTCGGAGCCACGGCTACCACGATCGAGAAGTCTTGGGTACCGACGGCTAGGACCGCATTATCTTCGACCGTGAATGCATCTTCTTGACCGTCTAATAGTGCGCTCAAGCCGAGTTGCCCGACCACGAGAGTGGGGCTGCCGATCCTTTGGGTGAGGAGACCGGGTCCGGTGACGCCGAATCCACTCGGCCAGATCCAATCTTCGAGGCCCCACTCGTAAGTGAGCTCTTCGGGGGTGCAGCGCCTGAGGCAAACTGCGTCGAGAAGGACTCCCGGCCCTTGCGGAAGCGCCGTGAACCGTAGCGTGCTCCCCGTGTGTGTCGGTTGAGCTACAAAAGTACAACGGTACTCGCTCCAGGTTCGCGGCGCTCCGGTCAAGCTTCGGCAGCCGTTGATACGCCGGATGTATGGGAGTCCGTTCGGATCGAGAGTCGACTGGACCGCGTCTCCGCAGGGTAGGAGCTCGTTATCGATCGTGACGCAAAGTCGTCCCCGGTCTACGCCGCAGTAGATGTCGAGCGGCACGAGCGAGGGGAAGGGATCGACGGGGGAGAGGCAGTCAAAGGTCCGCGCATAATAACTCAAACAGTAGCGGACCCCGACTTCGAGGGGCTCCTCGAGATCAATTGCGATCTCACTATCGGCGGCGTTGTTGTGCTTACAGAGGTTTTCGACCTGGAGCGCTACGAAGCGCGTGCCGTGCGCGGCGAAACAGTCGCCGAAAAAGTAATCATCTTCGTCGCTACTGCAACAGTCGTCACCCGTCTCGCCGACCCAGCGAGGTGTCAAGTCGCCCCCGCCGCCGTACCAATCGAAGATTCCCCCCAAGGTAAATCCAGTGCTAAGCGGACAAGCGGGGCTGATTCCGCATTCAAAGCTGCCGTTCGCAATCAAGTTACCGGGGCAGAACTCCTCTTTGACCTCTTTGCATTTGGGAAATTGGAAGAGCGCGCAGATCTCGTACTGAGTCAGGGCGCGATTAAAGATCTCGAGTTCGTCGAGACAACCATTGAGAGCGCCGTCACAGAGATTCGGGTCGGACCAGCCGATCAGGAGATCCGCACTGTTTGCGTTGTCGCTGATAATAGTCGCCCCGATGAGTTCGCGGTCCTGTCGATCCCCGTCGACGTAGAAGCGCAGATCGAGAAGCGTTCCCGCGGGTTCACAAGTCACGGCGATGAGGTGCCAATTCTCGTCGAGAGGGACAAACGCATCTGAGATGACCTCGGTGGACGGGCCGTTTGAGAGCCGGATCGAGACAAAGCCGTCTTGGAGGAAGATCCAATAGCCGCGCTCGGGACTTACGGTGCGCTTATCAAGAATCGTCATCGTTTCATTTGCAGCATCGCGGCGCACCCAAACGTCGACCGTGAACTCATCGTTGAGTTCGAGAGATTCGTTGGGATTGTCGGGCACGAGCACGAAGTCACCGTTGCCGTTAAAGGCGAGCGCAGCATCGATCTGTCCTGGAACCGGAGTCGGCCCCCCGGTGCCGAGCGCATTCCGGTGATCCCCGTGATTACCGCCGACGCCATCGTGCGAAGTGTCGCCAACTAACTCGTCGAAGGTCCACCACGCGACCAGCCCGGTGGGGACGTCGAGACAGCACCTTTGGGAGAGATGGCGCCGGTAGTTTTCCGGATTCAATTCGGTCGAGAGAAAGGTCGTGAAGCCACCCGTCGCCGTCGAAATTTGCTGGGCAGCCGCGACCACGGTGGGCGACGCATTGGGACAGATCGGGGCCACAACCACGGAGCTACTCAGGGCGGCATTGGTGGCGTTAAGAAGAGCGACATCATCGGCTGCGTCGAGAAACGTACCGCCATCCTGTGGACCCTCGTCGGTAATCGGAACGATCATACGCGTGCAGTTTGAGCTCCAAGGATAGTTGTTTGCCACCGCGACGATCGCAGGGCCCCAATCTTCGATATTGTCCACGGTGCTCGGAAAGTCGGTACTCACAACCCCATCCTGGCAGAGAGCCGGCGGAGGGCTGCCGTCGATGACATAGATCTGGCTGTTTACGATGTTGATACCGCTCGCGGTGAGATCGGCGAGGATCGAGTCGATCTCATCGCAGAAGTCCTCGACCTCGGGCAAGACCGAGGCGGATGTGTCGAGCAGAAAGACGAGATCGAGGCAACAATCTTCGATTAGGACCGGGGCACAGAGATCGCAGCAGGTGGTCGTCAGCTTGACAAAATCGACGGAGGTTCCCGCAGATACCTGGATCTGCAGCCTTTCGGCGAGGGCGAGGGCGTCGATAAGGCTCAGGCTCGTACCGCCGAGTTCGGGAAGGTCATTGAGATCCAAGGTAAAAGTAAAATCGGAGATCGATCCGCTCTCCCACACCGACGGTTGCAGCCCCGGATCGACCCCGCTCGGTCCGAGCTTGCGGATCCATTGCGGTGCAAAGATGCTGAAGCCGAGTCGGATTTCATCGTCGAGCGTCGCCGAACCGGGGAGTGGTCGCAGCCGTACTTCGAGCTCCGCCTCCACGGCTCCTGCGCAGACCCCTTTGATCTCGTGGCAGAATTCCTGGAGCGCGGTGGGGGAGTCAAAGTCGACCGGATTTGGTTGAAAGGGATTACAGAAGTTACTCGGCTCGGGTCCGACAAAGTCATCCACCGTCCCGTCCAGGAGAACCTCGACGGTCGGCTCGCAGCAGTAGCGTTCGCATCTCAAGACCGGTTCGACAGATTCGGTATCGCTGTAGAACGTATTGGATCCGGCGACTGGAATGCCACTTCCTACGAGCGTGTCGCAGTAGCAGAGCCATTCCCTCGGGTCACCGTCGGCGAGACAGGTATAGCGGGCTCGGGCAATTTCGTAACAGCCGGGCTCGAGCGGGCAGGAGCTTGCCAAGTATTGCCCCGAGGCTTTAAAGCCAGCGGGAAATGTCTCAGTCGTAAAGGAATCGAGCGGCGGGCAAACGGTGTCGTCGAAGGCGGGTCCCGATTCGATGTCGTCGAGCTGGAGCTGACTCGGGTCGTGGCAGAAGTCGACCACCCAAGATTCGAGATCGATCGCCGGTCCGTCGACGGTAAGGAATAGCCGGACCGTGAGAGTCTCTCCGACCTCGCAACGGTCGGGAGCGTCAAACCAGAGCGTGGTCTGCGCGGCGACCGGATTGCTCAAACATACCAATAGGGCCAAAACACCACGACACGCCCACCCTTTACCGAAACGCCCATCCATATCCGCCTCCTTCTCGTCGAAATCTCTCAGCAGACTCTCAAACCGTCCGGTCGAGTGCTTGTCACGAGATCCGGCTGGCTGTCTCGGCCCGGTGCTGCGTATTGGCGTACGGGGCGACGACGATTATCCGCGGGCTGACGGCGCAGCTCGATCGAAATGAAGTGGGTGAGAGCCTTCTAGTGGACTGTAACAAAAGAATCGTAATCGCTCGGCGCGCAGTATCACCGCGGCCGGCGCAAGTGTACATTTAAAAAAATTAAAGGAAGAAAAGCCCGCCCAACACC
>CAYZYD010000337.1:0-5179 GCA_964482505.1 uncultured Planctomycetia bacterium
CCGTCGTAGACTTCGCCCGAATGATAATCGACATCCGAAAAGCCCGTCTCGGTAACCGTCGTTCCGGGCGGTATCGGGATCGTCAACGAGCCAGCCGCGCGGTGGGAATTGAGATTGAATACACCGTAATCGTAGCGGTAACCGTCGGCGAGCTCTGTCACTTTGCTCGCGATCCAGAAGCGCCCTTCCGCGGGCAGGTCAGCGCTGACGATCTCGACCGAAGGATCCGGGTTGTTGGGGCCGAGACCGTGATCCCGCCAAGCGAAGATTGCGGGCTCGGTTTCAAACATCGGTCCGATCGGTTCGAGCTCGAAGGTCGCGAGATCGACGCTCACCTGTTTGTACGAGGCATTGTTGAACGCGTTTCCGCTCTCGGCGTCGTCGGCGGCGACGTAGACCCCCTCGACGAAGTAGAGGGCGCTCGCGTTCTCAAGCTCTGCTTCGGCGATGACAAGTCGTTTGTCGAGCACGCCGGAAGCGTCGATCGACGGTCCGGGGTAGTCACCCGTGTAGGGGTTGACGGCTGATCGCGGCCCGAGGATGCCTTGGCTGCCATTAAAGGTTGCGCCGTAAGTGTCGAGGCAGCCCGCTCCGAGCTGGCTCCCCGCCACGCCGGTACAGGTTCCACACCCGGTGAGGGCGGCGGCAACCGTCCCATTCTTAACCCAAGATAGGCCGATCTGCCGCAACACACCGTCTTCGAGTTTGTAAGCGTTGGTCGCGAGCAGCGGGCTTGTGAAGTTCCAGGCCAGGCTCTCATCGCCTATGTTGCAGGTGTTACTCCCGAGTGAATAGGCGCGCTTGTTGTCCTCGCTACCCCAATGGGTGATCTGGGTACAGTCGCGGTAGGTGACGTCGGGGCCGACGAGCGCGTCGATCGAGAGGATCTCGGTGGCGAGCGTGGTGCTGCCGCTCTCGTTGTTACCCGAGATTCGGATGCGATAGCTCGTCTCGGCCTCGGCGACGAATTGAAGGTACGCCCCGTCGCCACAGGCAATCCGGTTACAGGCGATTTCGTTGGTCTCGTCTCCAGGGCAGCCCGTGTGGACCGAGATCACAGTATCAAAGTTGGCGTTTTCGCAGGTTGACAGCCGTACGACGCGGTCTTTACTCGGTGCATAATCAAACCAGACCGACCTCGAATCGATCGGGGAGCAGGAAGCTTCACCGTCGTTATCATTCCCGTAGGTCACGATGTCGACTTCCCCCTCTTCGAGCGGGATCGCGTCTTCGCACCGATCGTTCGGGCTGGCCGGGAAGAGCTGAAGATTGATGAGAAAGGGGCCGCCTTCCCCAGCCTCGCCGCTGACTCGGATCAGATAGTCGAGTCCGCTGACTACGTCGACTTCGGGCAGCGATCCACCGCAGGGACTCGATTCACAGACGAGTTCGTTACCCTCGTCGCCGGGACAATCCAAGTGGACTGAGATCGTCGGGGTAAAGAAGCCCGCGCAGGGAGCCATGACGAGGGTGCCGGTCATGTCGGCTGCGAACCGGTACCAGACCGAAGGGGCGGGATCGTCGGGGTCGCTACAAGAGGCGGTCCCGTCTGAGTCATTGCCCAAGGTATCTCCCGAGATAAGACCCAATCCCACTGGAGTCGCATCGTCGCAGCGATCATTGGGGGCGGCGTTCGACGGAGGCAAGCACTCAATACCGAGTTCAAACGAACCCTCCTCGTCACCGAATCCGTGGACCAGAACGAAGTAGGTAAACCCCGCAACCGCTTCGAAGATCACGGTCGAAGCTTCGTCGGATTCGGGGCAGGTCGGGTCGTCGTCGTTACCGGTGACGCACTCGAGAGCCGAACAAGATCCCGCGTAGACGCGAAGCCGGGTGTCGAATTCCGTTCCGATTCCGCACGTAGTGATTCTAACGGGACCCCCCTCGCCGACGACCGAAAACCAAACCCCACCGGCCACACTGCTGTTCACAACGCAGAAGGGGAGAACCTCGGGTTGGGCGCCGAGGGTTGAACCGGAAGTCGTCGAGTTGCAGTCGATCGCGATGGCTTCCTCGCACGTATCATTGGCTTGCACCCAGGCTGTTAAAGTCAGCGAGCAGAGTAGGACGTACTTTAGGGTGGCGCGGAGAATCATCGGGAGCTCCTTGGACCGAATCGAGACAGTCAACGGGGGTCGTGGCGACGGAGTGGAACCTCGGTTCATGGTCCGAAGCCCGCACGACTCATGAACCGAGCGATCGCCATAGGTCTTGGGGCGGGCGGGCTCACGAATCATGGGAGTTTCGACCTTGGGTGGTCGAGCGAGCGCATGAGGCTATCAACCCGAACTCGCCTTGAGAATGCTCAACTAGAAGCGGGACGCTTACCGGAGCCCGTCAAACCTCAGGCGGAGATCTAAGTTCGAGGCTATCCCGCGCTTGTGCACCATTTACCTCTGCTTTACATTGGTCAAAATGTGGGGAGCTCGGCGGCGGTGACGAGGGGTTGCACTGATCCGCCGTAAGCGTCAGAGTCTGTGAGAATCTCAAGGAATGCAAGGAGGCTAGCGATGTCGCTTTTTCAACCGATCAATCTTCAGCAGTGGATTGAAGATCACAAAGAAGAGCTCAAGCCTCCGATCGGCAATAAGCAGATCTGGCGCGACGAGCGCGGCACGATCGTCATGGTTATCGGGGGACCGAACGCACGTAAGGACTATCACGTCAATCCAACCGAAGAGCTCTTCTATCAGATTCAGGGGAACATCGCGGTGGGGATCATCCATCCCGATACCGGCAAGCAGGAGGAGATCATCATCCGAGAGGGTGAGATCTATTTGCTTCCCGCCAATGTCCCGCACTCTCCGCGTCGCCCCAAGAATACGGTGGGGCTTGTGGTTGAGTTGCCGCGTCCGGACGGCGCCACGGATAAGCTTCAGTGGTACGACGACGATACCGCCGAGCTCGTCTACGAGGCGGAGTTTCGCCTCGAAAACATCGAGGTCGATCTCAAGCGAATCATGGAAGAGTTCTGGTCAAACGACGAATACAAGTCGCGGGTAGCTCCCCCGACCGAAGCCCAGCCGATCTCGTAGCAGTCCGCGACCACAGCCGTGGAGGCTTGAGTCCGGCGATATTGGGGCGTCGGGTTGGAGCTTCGACAAACTGCGCAAGAAATGAGAGAGCGATGATCCAGCGACTTACTTCTGTTTGTCTCGGCTTACTCATGGTGGTGGGTTGTGTTACTGAGACGGTTGACTCGGGCTTTTACGACGAAGCGCCCGTCGCGATTGCGTCCCCCGAAGAGTTCGATGAGCGGCTTAAAGCGGCCGAGAGTATTACGCAGATCGATCAGCGCGATCTGGTGTTCCACGAAATCGCTCTCGCCGCGGCGGCGGCCGACCAGGTCTCGATGACCATGGTCGCTCTCGAAGGGATCACCGCGATCGATACCAGAGATACGACCGCGGAACAGGCCGCTCAGCTCTTCGTCGAAATCGGTGATCGCAAGAGCGCCCGCAAAGTCGCCGAGACGATCACGATGATCCATGTTCGGGATCGCGTCTATTCTCATATCGCCGGTTCCGGACAGGCTCGCTGAAAGGAATCGACATGAAAATCACCGCAGAGCGCGCCATCGCCGCCCCCGTCAGCGAGGTTTTTCGCGCCTTTACCGATTTTGAACGAGCGAGCGAGACGGTCAGTGGTATCGAATCTGTTGAGATGTTGACCGAGGATCCGGTCGGCAAAGGGACCCGATTCAAAGAGACTCGGATTATGTTTAAACGCCCGGCCACCGAGATTCTTGAAGTGACCGAGTACCATCCCGACCGCAGTTACACTGTGGGGTGTACGAGTTGCGGCTGCGAGTACTCGACCGAGTTCTTGTTTCAGCCCGAAGGCCAAGGCACACGAGTCGATATGACAATGACGACTCGGCCCCTCACCTTCATGGCTAAGTTGATGTCGCCACTCGGGCGACTGATGGCGGGACCGATGCGTAAGTGCTTCGAACAGGATCTTGACGACCTGCAGGCGGGGCTCGAGTCGAACACCCCCGCTTCACCCCAAGCTTGACTCTCGAAGGGGACCCCTTGGCCAAAAAGAAAAGACGCCAGGACCGCGATCTCGAACGCACTTATCCGCGCCGACAATTTATCGAGAAGCTTCGAAGGCTCGCCGACTGCCTCGAGAACGACGAGACCTTTCGAATCCAGATTGCGGGAGAGCGCGTTACGGTGCCGGGTTCGGCGATCGTCAACATCGAACACGAGCGCGGCGACGGAGAAGAGGAGATCGAGTTTCAGCTCCGCTGGTCGCTCGAAGAGTCGTGATGGCGGGTCGCGATCGGCTCAAGTCCTATTATGCTCAGCGAGCTCCCGTTTATGACGAACTCTATACCAAGCCTGAACGGCAAACGGACCTCGAGTGGATCGCTCGGATACTGACTCGAGAGTTGAACGGACTTCGAGTATTTGAGATCGCCGCGGGGACCGGCTTTTGGACTCAACACTACGCCGCCTCCGCCGAGTCGGTCACGGCAACCGATATCAACCCTTCGATGCTCGCTCAGGCGCGCCCAAAAGTCGAGCCCTATCCGAACGTCACTCTCGAACTCGCAGACGCGTTTGCCCTTCCCGAGCCTCGGCGCGTCTACGATGCAGTGTTCGCCGCCTTTTGGTGGTCCCACGTATTCCTCGAAGAACGCCTGAGCTTCCTCGAGGGGCTGCGAGCTTGGATGGGGAAGCCGACCCGACTTCTCTTGATCGACAACCGCTACGTGCCCGGTTCGAGCACCCCCATCTGCCGAACCGATGCTGACGGCAATACGTACCAGGAGCGTCGGCTCGGTCGGGAGCGTTTTGAGATCCTCAAGAATTTCCCCGAGCGGTCGAGCTTTGAACGTCTCCTCCCGGGGCAGACGATCGCGTGGGACTCAACTCCTTACTATTGGATCATGAGCGCCATCATCGAGCCGCGGACGTCGAGCTCGGTGGGGTGAAGGGGACGCTCGATGACCCCCGGACAACCGACGCATGGTCGTGTGCACTGGAAGGCATCCCGTGTCTCGGCTCTTGGACGAAATCTCAGCAGTGCCGATCTAAGTGTCGCCCGCACGAATAACTGCTTTCGATGCGGGAGGCCGAGATTTCGAGCCCATTACCCCCCGGAGCCCATTGCCCCCGGCGAATCGAAGGCGTATTGGTCATAGAGGTTTGGCCGGGCTGGGCGTGGG
>CAYZYD010000338.1:0-5167 GCA_964482505.1 uncultured Planctomycetia bacterium
GTGATCTGGTTTAGGTCGTACTTGCGAATAAAGCGGCGCGCTTCACTGATCTGCCCCTTTTGCTGTTCGCCGTCACCCATCGGGACAAAGACATTGGCTTTGATTTGTTTGAGTCGGTGTGCGATCGCCATGCCGCTCGCAGCCGAGAGTCCTTGCCCGAGATTGCCGGTCGTCCATTCCACTCCCGGCACGTCACGTTCGATGTGACCTTCAAATGAATTCCAAGTCCGGCGGAAGCTCGCAATCATCTCATCGCGCGGAAAGAAACCGAGAGCGCATAAGACGGAGTAGACCCCCGGCGAGGTGTGTCCATGGCTGACGACGATGCGGTCGCGTTCGGGTCGCCAAGGTTCGTCGGGTTGAATGTTTGCGTGCGAGTAGAGAAGCAGATAGATATCGAGCGACGAGAGCGAGCCTCCCGGGTGACCCGAGTTGGCGAGGTATGTCATTTGAAGGATGTCACGCTGACACTGCTTTCTCGCGGCTTGGTGCCATTCGAGGTACTCGGGCGAGAGCGTTTCCCGCTCCCAGCTGAGAGCCGGTAGAGGGGGGATGACGGAAGTGGCCATAGGGCGCGCCTTTTCAATAGGGGTTCTCGCCGCCTTCTGGGCGAAGCGTTCTATCCAAACGGCGGTCGAGAGACACGAGAGGGCGAGCAACTTTTGACGGCGACCTACGTCCTCGGCGGAAAGTGCGTCGAGAACATGAGGTGGGTGCGCGTCCCGCGCCGCAGCATAGGCGGCCAGTTTGACATCATCAAGAGCCACCCATCATCGCCACTACGAAGCCGCAAGGACGCCCGCTCGGGCTCGAGCGAACCGGTACGACGTCGGTTGAGCGCGGCGTGAGAGCGGTCTGCGTGGGAAGTGCTTTCGAATCGAATTATGGCGATGGGCCATAGCTTAGGAGCCGTGGGCAGAAGCTGACGAAGAGTTGCTGCCCTCGCCAGAGTCGTCCGTTGCGAAGTCCTGGTTCGATCGGTTACCGTCGCGCAGGCCACGCCGAAAACGAGTCGGGTTGTCCTCGACGACAACCGGCAAGTCACCTATCCTCGAAGGCCCACCCCGGGCAGGCTGCTATGAACCCACCATCTCCTCCGCCGGAACCGCCCCAGCTCAGCGACGTGCGAGCTGCCCGGGTGATTCTCGAAGCGAAGATCTCTCCGACTCGGCTGATCGAGGTTCCCCTCTCGTCAGATTCGGTGCGCCTCTTCCTCAAGCTCGAGTGCGAGCAAGTGAGCGGGTCGTTCAAAGCGCGCGGGGCGCGCCACTATCTTGCTCGGCTCCTCGAAACGCCAAGTCCGGGGTCAGAGACTATCGCTGGGGTGATCACCTATTCGAGCGGAAACCATGGGCGGGCGGTGGCCGAGGCCGCGAACGCGGCGGGGATTCGAGCGCTCATCACGGTGCCGGACCAGGTCGATGCGTCCAAAGAGGCGGCGATGCGGGAGGCGGGAGCCGAAGTGGTCCGGGCGGGAGTGAGTTCGGAGTCACGCCGGGTCGCCGCGGTCACCTTCTCCGAAGAACGCGGTTGGCCGATTATTCCGCCCTTTGACCATCCCTGGATTATCGCGGGCCAAGCGACCTGCACGCTCGAAATCGTCGAAGCGCTGCCGGATCTCGTCGGGCTCTGGGTCCCGGTCGGTGGGGGTGGGCTCGCGGCGGGAGCGGCGACGGTTCTCCGTGACCTCGCCCCCGAGTGCCAACTCCACCTCGTCGAGCCTGAGGGCGCGAGCTCGTTTGGTCAATCGCAGACGGCTGGGGAGCGCGTGCGGCTCGAGTCGACCGACAGTATCGCGGACGGCTTATTGCCGCTTCAACTCGGACGACTCAATTGGGAAGTGCTGAGCCAGAGCGGTGCGCGGTCTGAACTCGTTTCGGACGAGCAGATCACCCGCAATCTCCGCCGCCTTCGCGAGTTTGGAGCGGCGGCGGAGCCGTCGGCTGCAGTCTCTTCGGCACCGCTCTTCGAATCGGGGGGCGTGGATTGGCTGACTCCCGGGGTTCACTGCGCTATCGTGAGTGGCGGCAATGTCGATCCCCAGCGCCTCGAGCGATTGCTCGCTCGCACACCCTAACCGCCCCGCCCGAAGGTCATTCCGGTTGAGGTTAGCCCTTGGACTTCTGGCTCTGCTTGGGGGGGAAGTAGGCTCGCAGGACGACGCGAAGCTCCGGGCAGCTCGGATCATCGCTCTCGACCACAATCATATCGCTGTAGGCCGTAGTCGGTAGGGGCTCCTGGACCACCACCTTGACGCGGTACCGAGTCCCCGGTTCGACCGTCTCGGTCGATACTTCGATCAATGACTGCGGACGCTGCGTACGGGCCGAGAGTACTTTGAATCGAAATTCGGGTTCGCGAGCGCGGACAAGCGGGTTGAGGCCCACTTCAAAGGTACGGGTTAACGGATAGCGCTCGCGCTCTTCCGTCTCGGGCCGAGAGAAGAAGATCCCCGAAGATTCGATCAACCAGCGCGACTCGTAGTTCACGTAGGCGTTGTACTCGAGCTCGCGAATCTTGCCGTCACCCGTCTCGACTCGGAGTTTCATCACCTCGTGTTTCCGGCCGGCTTGGCTCGACGCGATCGCCTTGATATCGACGCGGTAGCGAGCCCCGGGTTCGAGTGGGGTGAGTCGAGTTTCGAGCACGCCAGCGGTCGGCGTCACTGACTTGACTTCACACGACATGTCGACCGCGCGCGTCATGGTAAAGCTCATCGAGAGATCATCCCCGGGAAGCCCTTTGAGAAGGAGTTGGTTGGGCTCCACGTCAAACAGGGGTCGCACCGAGCCTTTGAGGAAATACTGGAAGCGTGGACGCTCGGGATCGTTGGTCTCGACGACGATGAACTTGAAGAGATCTTCCCCGAGCAGCTGACCCGTGTTGACGGTGAAGCGAACCCGTCCCGTCTCCCCGGGGGCGATCTTGGAATCGAAGGAGACCTTGGTACAGCCGCAGCCGGGTCGGACCTCGGTGAGCTCGAGCGGAGCGGAGCCAACGTTTTCGATCACGAACTCGCCCTGGTAGAGATCGCCTTGCAAGAGCGATCCCCAAGATTCCTCAGCCTCGGGGAGTTTGACTTGGGGCTGTTTCGTCGCGATCCCCGGTTCGCACGGGGTTGCCGTGCTTGCAACCAGTAATATCCCGAGAAAGAGTGGTGCGACCAGCAGCGGGTAGGGCTCCAATTCTCACTCTCTTTCGATCAAGGCCGATCCGTGTGAAAAGGCATCAAGAAAAGGCCATCAATAAAAGGGAAGCCCCGGTTAGGAACTTCCCCTCGGTCGACGATCGACTGGGCTACTTACCCGATGGCTTCTTGCCCTCAGGGAGCTTGCTTCGGCCGGGCCGGCGTGGGCGCTGGCGAGTCAGCTTCGTATTGAATTGCGCAAAGAGTCCCATCTCTTTGACTGGACTCTCGGGATCGTCGGTCGTAATGACGACCTTACCGCGAACGGTTCGAACGTTGTCGAGGAACTGCTTCAGTTCGACTTTGACGCGGTAGCGCTCATTCTCTTTGATCGTATCGAGAGAGACATCGAAGACACCTTCAGGGACATCTTTGAGTTCGACCGCGAGCACCTTGAAACGGATATCTTCGCGACCGCCGTAGATCTGCATGCTTTTGACGACCGGCTTGGTCGAGTTGGTCTTGAGCCGTTCCGTATCGCGGCGGTGAAAGATCACATTCCCCCGCGGTTGGATGACGACTCGATCCCGGTGTTCGAGACGAACGGGGATGTTCGTATCGCGCAACTTGCCATCCGAGGTCCGGACCGAGAGAACCAGAGTGTCACTGAGGATCGAAGGCTTGGAGACTGAGACCGCCTTGAGCCCGATCTCGTATTTCCCTTCTCCGATTTCGTTGAGTTTCACGACTTCGAATTGATTGCGGACCGAGGAGGCCTTCTCGATCTCGATCTGAAGATCCGTACCGGGAGCGAGCGAAACTTGGCCGGTGAGCTCATCCCCGGCTAGACCTTGGAGACGCACGACCGCGGGGTCGCTGACGACGAGCGGGTTGACGTTGCCGCCGATAAAGATCTTTGTCCGCGCATTCTCGGGGTCGTTGGTGAAGATCGTCGCGTACTTGCGGATCTTGTTCTTAAACTTCGTCGTGTCGACGGTCAGTTCTATCTGACCCATTTCGCCCGGCGCGATTTCGCGATCGAAGTTTTTGGTCGTACAACCGCAGCCCGGCTTCACCTGGGTGATGCGGAGCGTCGCTTGTCCGCTGTTCTTGACTTCGTACTTATGGACGACCTTATCCCCCTGGAGCACCGTCCCCCAGTCGAACTCGGTCTCGGCGAGTTCCATCTTCGGTTGACACTCAGCAGTTTTCGCGGCCGGCTTCTCTTTAGAAGCTTCGGGGATATCGGGGCCATATGATTGAGCACTGATACTTGCCGGCAAGAGCGCGGCGACCAAGGTGAGAAGCGTACTAGTGAGGAGTCGCATGACCCTTCTTTCCTTAACTCGAATTGCAGTGGGAGGTCGTTTGAGTCTCGAAGAGCTCTCGGGCGTCGAGAGCTGAGCCAGTCAGTAACGATGCGAAAACCAGACCGCCCCCCGACGAAATTGTTACGGTCACAACCGTCTGAGCCAACTCTGTCCAACGGCAGGATTGCAAATTGAGAGGGCCGCTCGCGGCCGTTTCGAATCACTGTATCGAAGCTTGCCCAGCGAGCGGTGTAAATCTCAATCGTCGCTGTCCAACTCTCGAACAGCCACGCGACTTACCGGCGGTTAAAGTCCGAACGACCACGGGGATCGCCCGCGTCGGGCGCTGGTTATTTACAGCCGCTCTGAGTTTGGCTTGAATGAACCTGAGATTCTACGCGCTTGAGGGTCGGCGTCAACCGACCGCTTGAGCTATTAAAGTGTTTCTTTGAATGGCTTTATGGATTGGTGCCTCGTTGTCGGACTCAAGTATCCGAGCCCTCGGGCTCATCCTCGCTCGCGGAGGTTCCAAGGGAATCCCCAAGAAGAATCTCCGTCCGTTCCGCGGGGTGCCGCTGCTAGTGCGTGGCATCCGGACGTTAGCCCAGGCGCGGTCGATTGAACGCGTCGTCGTTTCGACCGATGACGATGCCATCGCGGAGCTCGCCAAGTCGTCGGGGGCTATGGTCCCGTTTCGGCGGCCCGACCACCTCGCGTCCGACGTCACCCC
>CAYZYD010000339.1:0-5157 GCA_964482505.1 uncultured Planctomycetia bacterium
AAGTACTCCGAAGCTTCCAGCAGATTTTGAATACCGGTCGTCTGGCGGGGACGGGGTACGTTTCGATCCTGCCCGTCGACCAGGGCATCGAGCATTCGGCCGGAGCTTCCTTCGCCCCCAATCCCGACTACTTCGATCCCGCCAATATCGTCGAACTCGCGCTCGAAGGGGGTTGTAACGCTGTCGCCTCGACCCTCGGGGTACTCTCGTCAGTCTCTCGAAAGTACGCCCACCGCATTCCGTTCGTGGTGAAGCTCAACCACAACGAACTCCTGAGTTACCCCACTCAGTACGACCAGACTCTCTTCACCCAAGTCTCCACCGCATTCGAACTCGGAGCCGTCGCGGTCGGCGCGACGATTTACTACGGCTCCCCCGAGTCGCGCCGCCAGATCGAGGAGATCTCGGAGGCGTTTGCCGCCGCCCACGATCTCGGCATGGTTTGTATTCTCTGGGCTTATCTCCGAAACTCCGCCTTTAAGAAAGATGGCGTCGACTACCACACCTCAGCCGATCTCACCGGTCAGGCGAACCATCTCGCGGCTACCATAGACGCCGATATCGTGAAGCAGAAGATGACGACGAACAACGGGGGCTATACGGCGGTCCAGTTTGGAAAGACCCACGACAAGGTCTACTCAGAGCTCACCTCGGACCACCCGATCGACCTCTGCCGTTATCAAGTCGCTAATTGCTACATGGGTCGGGCTGGATTGATCAATTCCGGGGGCGCTTCGGGTGAAAACGATTTCGCTCAGGCGGTGCGAACCGCCGTCATCAATAAGCGCGCGGGCGGTATGGGGCTGATCTCGGGCCGCAAAGCGTTCCAGCGCCCCCGCTCAGAGGGCGCTGCTCTGCTCCACGCGATCCAGGACGTCTACCTCTCAGAAGCGGTAACAATCGCGTAACGCGAGGCATTCAAGACTGCGTGTTCGGGAGTGTTTGATCGACAAGCCGCCCAGCGGCGCACGAAGAGCCCACAAGAAAGACGAGGACTGGGTCCTCGTCTTTTTTTGTTTGCGGCGATCACTCACCTATTGGCTGACTTCTTGGAGCGGTGCCTTCTTGTAGATCGTCTTTCCACGTTTGATCGTCTCGACGACCTCGAGATCACGCACTTCGCTGAGATCGATCTCGAGGGGGTCGCCCGACACGATGCAGAAATCGGCGATCAGGCCCTCTTTGATCCGACCCTTCCGATTTTCTTCGGAGAGCTGATAGGCGGCGTGCGAAGTGATCGACTGGAGCACCGTATAGGCTCGGATGCGTTGATCGGTACCCAAGGCCTTGCCCTCCTTGGTCTCGCGCGTCGCGGCGGACCAGACCAGGAAGAAAGGATCGAGCGGGAATGCGTTGGTGTAGCTCGACGCGATCACACCGCGCGCTCCGGCCGAATCGAGCGGACTGAAGGTCGGGACTTCACCCTCTTCAAACGCCCCACCGTAGAAGTAACTGTAATTGGTGAGATACGAGGGGAGCAGCCCGAGCGATTGGAAGCGATCGAGCTGGCCGATCTCTTGGGCAGGAGTGAGGACGATCGTACGCTGCGATCCCGCCAGCGCGCGAGCTCGCTCGACCGAAGGTAGGATATTGTCGATCGACTTGGGTCCGCTGACTTCGATGTAGACGGGAACGCCCTGCTCGTAGGCCTCCTTGAGGAGAAGTTCGAACCGTTCGAGGTGAACCCCGCCTTCGCTCTCATCGAGTTCCTCTTCGGGATCCGGAGCGTGTCCGATCATCTCAGGCGTGAAGAGAAACCGCTCCTTGGTGGGGACTTTTGTATCGTAAGGGATCTTGAATCCCTGAATCTTGAAGCCTTGGACGTATTCTCCAAAGAGGTAGCGCGTATCTCCCATCCAAGTGTCCGCCTCCTCCGCCGTCAGTAGCACCGACAGATCGAGATGGATCAATCCGCGCTTTGCGGCCACCTTGAGGAAGTGCAGCTCTTCGAGAAAGGCGTACCCCTCTTGAACGTGGGTGTACCCGTGGCTCGCGTAGAGACGTTGAGCCGGTTCGACGAGCTTGAGTCGTTCGGTCTTGCGCCGCTTGGGGACGCGATCAAGGATCGGTTCGAAGACGGTTCCCATCACCAAGCCCGAAGGTTCGCCGGTCTTTTCGTGACGGGCGATGAGACTCCCGGTCGGAGTTCGGGTGTTCTCGTCGATCCCGGCCGCGTCGAGAGCGAGCGAATTGAGCACGCCGCCCTTTCCCGATACATGCACAAGGATCACCTTGTGTTGCGGGAAGGCTTCGTCGAGATCTTCTTTGGTGACGTGGCGCTCTTCGGCGAGGCCTTCCTCGTCGTAACCCCAACCGATAATCCAACTCCCCTCGGGAATGTGGTTCCGACCTTCGTACTCCTCGAGCGCGGCGACGAGCGTCGGGATGCTGACGACCGGACCGATCGGAGGGCTCGCGACGTTGACCTGACTCACGCGGTCGAGGGCGAGCATGAAGTAGCTGTGGAGGTCGATGAAACCCGGGAGAAGCGTCTTACCTTCGAGGTTATAGACCGCAGTTTCCTTGTTTGCGTATTTCATCGCGAGCGACTCATCGCCGACAAAGAGAATCTTACCTTCGGCGATGGCGACCGCTTGAGCGTAGCTCGGCTGTTCTCCGTCCATGGTCAGGATCGGACCACCGTGGTAGATCGCGTCGGCGACACGTGGCGGTCCCGAATAACAACCGCAGAAGAGGAACGCGACGGCCCCGAGGGCGAGGACGGTCGATCGGATCATTGGGGATTCCCTTCGCAACACAGTTAGCTTCTTGGGTATACCTCGGTTTTCAGCCCGTATTCCCTGGACGCCTAATGATAGGATGCTTTCGCTCGCCCGAGCGGCGCCGGAGAGTGAGTTCGGGAACGGGGATACGGGCCTCTTCTCGAGGGTCAGCGATCGACGCTATTTGGACCGGCCCACCCAGGTTTACAAGGGCGAATAGACAACGAAACGAAGGACGACCGATAACCCGACGCGCGTCCCTTGGCCCGGCAGCTTGAGTGTTCTCAGAATCGACAAAGAAAGCCTGACTTGGCTTTCTAGCCCGCATTATTCATGAACCGCGTCGCGAGAAGTCGCCAGGCGTTCACTCGCAAGAAGAGGGACGAGTACGACCGGAGGAGACCTATCCGGTCGTTGAGGATCGTATCCGTCCCTCTGACGCAGTAAGCGGACGTCTGACGACTTCGCGGAACGGACTCATGAATAATGCGGGCTAGATGCCCGGCGGTGATTCGGGCCAGCCTTCGGCTCCGATCAGCGGTACGAAGCAGACCGACGATAGAGACTCTTCCCGTACCTCTTGGCTCGATACTCGGATGATGCGTTTGAGCGTCTGTGACCGTTCGCTCGCTCCCACGGGGATGACAAGCCGCCCTCCGATCGTCAATTGCTCGAGAAGTGCGGTTGGCACTTGCGGGCTGGCAGCGGCCACTTGAATTCCCTCAAAGGGCGCCTCGTCGGGCCAACCGAGGGTACCGTCGCGGCACTCGACCACGATGTTGTCATAACCGAGCTCTTCAAAGCGGCGCTTCGCCCGCTCGGCGAGCTGCGGCAGGCGTTCGATCGAGTAGACCCTGCGCACGATGCGGCTCAACACGGCGGCGGCGTAGCCCGACCCCGTCCCGACGTCGAGAACCCGATCACCGCTCCTGGGCTCGAGGGCTTGGCAGGTGAGGGCGACGATGTAGGGTTGAGAGATGGTCTGACCCTGGCCGATGGGGAGGGCGCCGTCTGAGTAGGCTTGAGGGCGTTGTTTCTCGGGCACGAAGAGCTCCCGAGGAACTTCGCGACAAGCGTCGAGCACACGCGGGTCGTCGATCCCCCGACTCTCGAGCTGCTCGGCCACCATTAGTGCGCGTGCGTTGACGAAGTTCACGCCAGCTCTTCCTTGTCGATTGGCGCACTCTGGGAAGGCACAATGGGTACCAGGTTCCATGGGACCAGGTCCAAGGGGGACCAGATCCAGGGATCGAAGGAGACCGAGGATCGATCGACTCCGCCGAGTGCCTTTACTCAACTGTTACTCGAGGGGGGCCCGTGCTGAGTTATTCTTCTCACAGCCTCGAGAAAAACGGGCCGGGCAGCCCCACGCGATCCGCGTCATCACCTTAACCCAAAGGAACGACCGTGACCCTTACGATTTGGATTCTCACTCTTTTTTTGGCCTGCGATCCCCTTCACGGTGAGGGGAGCTATTTTAAGATCGATTCGACCAACCCTTTTGATGTCGCGGCAAAGTCGCTGGCGAATGACGATTCGCTCGCGAGTGCAGAGGCGCTGATCGCGCTGCTCGATTCGAAGAACCGGTCGCGGTCGGAAGCGGCGGTGCGCGGCCTCCTCGAGCGGTCCAAGCGAGAAGCGAATCGTCATCGCAACCTCGCGATCCGGCTTGCGCTCACCGCGCACGATTCCCAGCCATCCCAAGAACTCAAAATTGCCGCCTACGCGCGGCTCACGGAGTTGGGCTATGACGTGACCCAACTCGCCCCTCCGGTCCTGCTCTTTCCCGAACGAAGACCGGCCGAATCGAGCCGCAAGTTCGAGTCACCGATATTTGATCTCGAACGTCTCCTCACCCCCGAGCAGCGCGCTCTGAGTCACAAAGTCTACGCGGGGGCACCCGAGTGGGCGCACAATCAAGACAACGCCTACGACCAGCGTGCTCGCGACATCCTCGAGCGTGCGATCTCAGATATCGAGGCTATGGCCAAAGAAGGAACCCTCGAAGCACTGGCCGGTGGCTCCCGAGCCTTGATCTCTATCGCTCAGCACGCTCTCAAGGCGGGCGACTTAAAGCGAGCCCGGACCCTCTCGCTCAACATCTACTTGAGCTCCTCACCGCCTCGGGTCCGGTTTGAAGCGCTCAGAGTCTACTGCGCCTCGGGCGAACCCGAGAAGGTCGATAAGTGGCTCAATCTGATTCGAACCGGCAATCAAGACGCTTGGATGGCTCTCGCCCTCCCCGAGTTTGAAGCAGTCGTTGAGGCGAGACGCCCCCGGCCTCAGAGAGACTCAAAAGAGAAAAAACCTATTCACCGATGGTAGGAGCTTCCGTTGAGGTTAGCGGAGCGAGTGTCCGCGCCTCATCGAAACGTCCAAACCCGCATTATTCACGAACCGCGTAGCGAGAAGTCGCAAGGCGTTCGCTCGCAAG